>NZ_JAKOEM010000030.1:0-39273 GCF_022321465.1 Ruegeria alba
GACGAGTTCGTCCGGGTCGATGGGATCTCGGCCAATTCGATCACCGTCGGGCGGGGCTGTCTCGACACCGTGCCGCTGGCCCATACAGCCGGCACCCCGGTGATCTTCTGGCAGGGACATGCGGAGACGACATCCGGTCGTTATGTTGCCGGCGAGAGCCTTCCGGTCCGGATCCTGCCGCGCACCGGCCTCGGCACCCTGCCGCTGGCGCAGGCCCCGACAGATATCGTCTCCTTCGCCGCCCGCGCGATCCGTCCCCTGCCGCCGGGCAATCTCCGCGGCGATGGAGGCTTCGTATCCCCTTTGGCCAGTCCCGAGGCCATGCTGACCTGGGCGCACCGGGACCGGCTCTCCCAGACCAGTTCCGTCTTCGACAGCTACCTTGCCAGTGATATCGGCCCGGAACCCGGGGTGACCTACCAGGTCCGCATTCACTGGGTCGATCCCGACACCGGCGAGACCCTGGAACCGGCGGCCGCGGTGATCGAGGCCGGCACCGCCACCAGCTGGACGCTGGCCGAGGCGGATTATCCCGAACCCCCGCCCGGCGTCGAACAGGCGGCCCTGCGGGTGCGCGCCGTCCGGGGGTCTCACGAGGACCGGGCCTTCCGCGCCTATCGCGTGACCCTCGGCGGAAAGGTTCAGGTCTCGGCGCAGGATTTGGTGCTGCTCTGTTCCGGCACCGGTATCGACCTTGTCGCACAGGATCTGATCCTGACCTGCGCCGGGCCGGGCCTCGACATCGTCGAGCAGCACCTGGTGCTCGATCTCCGGCCGCCCGGTCTGGGCGTGATCCAGCAGGAGCTGATCGTCGAGCTCACCCCCTGATCTCCAACCACGGGACTTCTCATCATGACCGATTACCTGATCACCAACAGCGCCGCTCTCCTGGGCGGCGTCGAGGACGCCTCCGTACCGGGGAGCTACAACCCGGTGTTCGCCTCCCACGCGCTGCGCTTCGAGGCCGAACAGGCGGCGAGCATTTCCCTGCCGGGTGTCACCGACATCTGGATCCGGGCCGATTGCTATTACGATGACTTCAACCGTACCACCTCGGGAGACGGGTTCTTTGCCTCGGTAGGCCTGCCCACGGTCGATATCGCCCGGATCGATCTCAACAACGGGGCGATGACCTTCGATTATGCCACGCTTAGCAACTCTGCACCCAGCCTGACCGGTGCGCCGGTCACCGGCTTCCCCGATGCCACGCTCTTTACCTTCGACATCCATATCGAGACCGGCGCTGCCGTGGCGGGCAATGTCGATGACTACAGGGTCACGGCTTATGTCGATCTGAGCCAGGTCGGGCAGGTTCTCGGCAAGGCCGACAAGGTCAATGGCGAAGGCGCGGTGCGGTTCGACTTTGGCGGCACCAATTTCCTCGATGGCACTGGCCGGTTCTTTCTCTCCAATGTCCTTGTCTCCAATCTGGACACCCGCGGCCGGCGCTTCCGCATCCTGCGGCCCACCGGCCCGGGGGCGCTCGCCACGGCCGTGGGCGGGCATGCCGAACTGGGCGATGGCGATCCCGCCACCTTTGCCTATGCCCGCGCGGCCGGGGATGCGGTCACCTCCACGCTCACGCCCGGCGCCACCCCGCCCGGCACCATCGGCCGGGTGATCCTCGCAAGCCATGCCCGCAATGCCTCGGCCAACCCCAATCCGGGCCAGGTCATCAATCGCCTGCGGATCGGTGGGACCAACCATGACGCCGCCGGCCAGGCCCCGGCCGGAGCGTCGCTCGAGGCGCTCACCTCGGAATGGGCCACGAACCCCGACACCGGTCTACCCTGGACCTGGGCCGATCTTGCGGGGCTCGAGATCGGCTTTGCCGGCGGCAGCTGAGCCGGGTCAAACAATTGGACCATCAGACGAAAGGAACACTGCCTATGTCGCCGCCCCTGCGTGAGACCGACAACCTGCGCATTCCCGAGGCCGAGTTCCAGGCCATGCTGGCGCGCGCCGCGGAAGAAGGTGCCCGGCGCGCCCTGGCCGATGTCGGGCTTGAAGGCGAGACCGCCGCGCTCGACATTCGTGATCTGCGGTCTCTGCTCGACTGCATCCGCTTCGTGCGCCGCACCGCCGTGCAGACCACCGTGCATCTCATCACCACCGGCCTCATCCTCGCCCTGCTGGCCGGCACCGTGATCAAGCTCCGGCTCTTCGGCGGTGGGCCGTAGGAACGGCGGTGATCCGCAGGTTGCAATCCCGTAATCCCCGACATTCCGAAGCAACACCCACGCATCCGCCGCCCACCGAGGCGGCGTTCCTGTCTCTGGAGACATCCCATGACCACGACCTTCTATGCCCATTGGCGCGATGTGCCCGAAAGTGCCTGGCGCTGGCACAACTTCTCGCCCGCGGAAATCGCCTGCCGGGGCACCGGCAAGTTGCTGATCAACGAACCGGCGCTCGACAAGCTGCAGGCGCTGCGCGACCGGCTCGGCAAGCCGCTGATCGTCCGCTCCGCCTATCGCAGCCCCGAGCACAACCGCGCCATGGGCGGCGCGACCCGCTCCAAGCACCTCGACGGCGCCGCCTTTGACATCGCCATGGCGAACCACGACCCGGTGGCGTTCGAGGCCGCGGCGCGGGAGGTCGGGTTCCTCGGCTTCGGGTTCTATCCGCGCTCGGGGTTCATGCATGTCGACCTGGGGCCCGCGCGACAATGGGGCGAGCGGTTCCCGGTCCGGGAGACCGCATTCGCAGCGGAGACGCCGCCCGCGCGCGAGGTGCTGGCCGACAGCCGCACCATGAAGGGGGGCGGGGCGGCGGGTGTCGCGACGCTCGGCGCGGCCGGGGTGGAAATCGCGCAGAGCGTCCTGGCAGAGACCCAATCTGCCATCCTGCCGCTTGTGCCGTACCTCGACACCCTGCGCTGGGTGTTCATCCTTGTGGCGCTCGGCGGCATCGCGGTCACCATTTACGCCCGCCTCGACGACTGGCGCCGGGGCCGGCGGTGATCGCCGGGCTCCTCACCGGGATCGCGGCCAGCCCGTGGGTGCGGGCGGCGCTGCGCTACGGCGCCATCGTCCTCGCCGTGCTCCTGTTCCTGCTTTCGCTTCGGCGCTCCGGGGAGCGAGCGGGACGCCTCGCCGAACGCCTCGAAACCTCGGAGAAGACCAATGAAATCCAACGCCGGATGCTGGAGGCTGCGGCTCGCCGTCCTCGGGATCGTAACGATCTGGCTGAGCGGCTGCGCAACGGTCGGTTCTGAGACGACCGGGTTCCGGACGTGTGTACCCATTATCGAGTACAGCCAGGAATTTCAGGCAACGGCTGCCGAGGAACTGAACACATTGCCCGACGGTTCGGCTGTTTCCGAGATGCTGACCGACTACGCTGTAATGCGTGATCAGGCGCGAAGCTGCTGATGGTTTGCACCACGTGTCACATTCTCCGCATCGCGTTTCGCGTAGAGGTGTTCGAAACGTCTGTGGGCAACCTGAGGGATGCCTGAAAGCCGGAAGACTTACCCGGACGCGGTGACTCCAGATTGAGCTGGCTTCCGATCCGGTCCGCGATGGCAGCGACGATGGCGAGGCCGAGCCCGCTGCCATCGGTTCTCGTATTTGCCCGCTCGAAACGCGCCGTCAGGCGGTCGAGAATGTCGCGCGGCAGCACGGGACCGTCGTTCGCCACGATGAGCTGCCCATCCTGCGTCACAATCACCTCGACCGGGGCGGTCTCCGCCCCATGGCGCAGGGCGTTCTCTACAAGGTTTCGGCAGAGGATGGCGAAGGCATCGGGGTCGATATCGGACAGGACGGGAGTGTCCGGCAGGGTCAGCGCGATCCGGTCCATCGCACCCGTACGTGCCAGATCATCCACCACGACACGTGCGACGGGTCTGAGATCCGTATTTCGGTCCGTTCGCAGTCGTCCGCCTTCCGCCCGCGCAAGTTGCATGAGGCGTTCCGACATCCGCGTTAGCCGCTTGAGCGTCGCTTCGATCTCCGCGGCGCGCGCGTTAATGGCTGGATCATGGGTCTCCGATCTCAGCCGCTGCGCCTGCGCGATGGCACCAGCCAGGGGCGTCCGAAGTTCATGGGCAGCGTTTGCCGCAAAGCTCCGTTCGGCCTCGAATGCCTCGCGCAACCTGTCCAGAAGGTTGTTCAGGGTCGCGGCCAGCGGGCCGATTTCCGCCGGCAGGTCGTCGGCGGGAACTTCGGAGAGGTCGCGGGCGCTGCGTGCCTCGAGTCGTGTGCGGTAGCGGCGCAGCGGGGCGAGGCTGAAGCGGACGGCCAGGATGATCGCGGCGAGTGCGACGGGCAGCACGACCAGCAGCGGCAGAACGAGGCCCATCCGGATTTCCCGCGCGACCGACGCGCGATGCGCGAGCGGCTCGGCCACGGTGATGCGGATTGTGCCCTGAAGTACCGCGTCACTGTAGACGCGATGCGTGGCGGTCTGTGCAAACCCCGGCCCGCCGTAAGGCGGGAACACTGCGGGGTCCGCCGCATGGGATTGCAGCAGGACGCGACCCTCGGCGTCAGTGACCACATAGGTGAAGAACTCGTCGTGCTCGCGGATCGGCGCGAGCCGCTGCGTCACACCCTGATCTTCCCGGCCGACGATGTCGGTCACCGCCAGCGGCAGGATCCGCTCAGCGGTCTCGCGCAGGGCGGAGTCGAAGACCTCGTCCAACTCGCCCCTGACGATTACCGCCGTGACCGTCGCGGCCAGCAACCAGAGGATCGTCAGCACGAGGCCGAGAGACAGACCGAGCCGTGCCTGAAGGCTGCGCGGCCACCTCACGGCTTGCCCAGCCTGTAGCCCATGCCGCGCTCGGTCTCGATGACGGCGGGCCCGAGCTTCTTGCGCAGGCGGCTGACATGGACCTCGATGGTGTTGCTCTCCACCTCCGTGTCGAAAGCGTAGAGCTTGTCCTCCAGTTGCGGCTTGGATAGCAGTTGCCCCGGACGCGCGAGGAAGGCCTCGAACAGGGCCCATTCGCGGGCCGTCAGTTGAACCGGCTTGCCGTCGCGGTGAATGCTGCGCGCGGCGAGGTCGATGGCCAGCGCGCCATGGGTGACGATGGGGTTGGGATTGCCGCTGTATCGCCGGGCGACCGAGCCGATGCGGGCCGACAGTTCGGACAGATCGAAAGGTTTCACGAGGTAGTCGTCGGCGCCCGAGTTCAGCCCCTCGATCCGGTCCGAGACCTGGTCGAGCGCCGTCAGGATGATGACCGGCGTCACATCGCCCCGCGCGCGCAGGGCCTTGAGGAACCCGATCCCGCGCCCGTCCGGCAGCATGAGGTCGAGCAGGATCAGGTCATAGGACGCCCCGCGCAGCGCGTCGCCCGCCGCGTCCAGACGCGTGACCCAGTCCACCGACTGGCCATCGGCCGCAATCTGATCGCGCACTGCGGCGCCAAGAGTCGTGTCGTCCTCGATCAGCAGGATGCGCATGTCTGGTTCCGTTTCTTTTCCGATGACCCTCCATGATCCGTCTGGCTGACACGTGGCTGAAGCTGCTTGGCACGCCGCTTCAGGCTGCCGTCAGCTTCGCCGCGCATGAAGTGCATCAAGAGGCGTGCCACGCGGAGTTTGACGCATGAAGAAGACATTGACAATTCTCGGCTTTCTCGCGGTCTTCCCGGCCGGCGTCGCGTGGGCGGACGACGACTGCTTCGTGCCGATGGCCGATTGGCAGCCGCGCGACGCCGTCGCCCGGCTCGCCGAAGAGAACGGCTGGACGGTGCGCCGCATCAAGATCGACGACGGCTGCTACGAGATTGACGGCCGGGATACCGAAGGGCGCCGGATCGAGGTGACCGTCCACCCGGCGACGCTCCAGGTGATCGAGTTCGAATACGAAGACGAGGACGAGGACGAACGCCGCGACAAGGATCGGGGCCGGGATCGCGACGGAGGCGACAATGACTGAGGCAACCACGCACGACGCCCTCAAGATGACTACCGAGTCGTCCGGCAAGGTTCGGGTCTGGGATCCGCTGGTGCGGATTTTTCATTGGAGCCTTGTCGGTGCCTTTACGCTCGCCTGGTTGACGGCAGACGAATGGCAGACCACGCATGAAATCGCCGGGTATGTCGTTGCGGGCCTCGTTGCGTTTCGCCTCGCCTGGGGCCTGGTCGGCGGTCGCTATGCGCGCTTCGCCCAGTTTCTGCAGGGTCCCGCTGCGACGCTTGACTATCTGCGGGCGATGTTCGGGCGGCGAGAGCGCCGGTATCTCGGGCACAACCCGGCCGGCGCGGCGATGATCGTGGCGCTACTTGTCACGCTTTCGGCCACCGCCTTTACCGGCTGGCTCATGGAAGACCCAGACCGCATCACGCTGCTGCCAGACCTGCCTCAGATCGTGGCACCTGCTTACGCGGACGAGGGCGAGACGGGGGGCATCGACGAGGAAGAGCTTGAAGAGGTGCATGAAGCATCCGCCAATCTGTTATTGCTGCTGGTGGCGTTGCATGTCGGCGGCGTCGTGCTGGCGTCCTTCCGGCATCGCGAGAACCTCGCCCGTGCCATGATTACCGGCGACAAGCGCGCGCCCGGTCCCGGCGACATCGTCTGACGGACTTTCCCTTCGGCGCGACCTGGCCCCGCTCTCACCGGCGGGGCCTTTTCTTTCTGAAGGCAAGCTGAAGCGGGAATCTTTGCTCCGTCAGGAAGCCCTCAGATGGAGCTGGCAGATTGTTTGCATCAGTAGAGGAGAGGCTGTCATGCAAACAAAACTCATCATCGCCGCCGTCATAACGGCGTTTGCCGTGCCTGCGATCGCGGCTCCGAATGAAACGCCCTATGCACTGAGCGCGGTACACGCCGACAATCAGGGCCAGCTTGAGCGGATCACCGGAAGGTCCGACGAAATCGGGGCTGCCGCTCGCGCTGCCGCCGACCTCTTGAAGCCGCACAATGCCGCGCAGGAGGGGCTGGTGCTGCCCTTACTCGGTTGGGCAGAATCTGCGACGACCGGAACGGTCCTACCGGCGGCGCTCCCGGATCGGAACAGCCTCGAAGCCGAGTTGTCGCAGCTCTACGATGGCGACGTGGACCTGGTCACCGCATTGGTCGATCTCTACGCAGCGGCAGAAGAAGCGGGGGATTCAGAGACCGCGCGTCTCGCCGAACGGATGATCTGGCACGAGACGAACGATGTCCAGTTGCTGTATCCGGCGGCGCTTCTCGTCCATGCGTCCATGCGTCCATGACGTCGCGGGACGGGACTACTGGACCGATGGGAATCAGCCTGCAGACCGGTCCGCTCTACGGCGAACATCCGATGCCGATGATGGGCGTCGGGGACCCGCACCGGCCGCGTTCCGGAAACTGAGCCCAGCGGCGGCAGGCGTCGTCGGGAAGGAATCCTACCTCCTGCCCGATCGGAGAAGGCCGGCTTTGCGCCGGCCTTTTTCTTCCTGACGGCTAGCTGAACTGGGAATCGTTGCTCCGTCAGGAAGTCCTCAGGTCGGCTCTCCAGATTGTCCTCAGTAGACCAAAGGAGACCCTGCCATGAAAAAGACCCTGACCGCACTTGCCATTCTCGCACTGCTGCCTGCCGGCGCCGCGCTGGCCGACGACGACGATTGCACCGCGCCCCGCGACATGTGGCAGCCGCGCGAGGCGGCGATGCAGATCGCCCAGCAAAACGGCTGGACCGTGCGCGACTTCGAGATCGACGATGGTTGCTACGAGATCGAGGGCCGAGACAGTGACGGCCGGGAGATCGAGGTGAAACTCGATCCGGCGACGCTCCAGATCGTCGATATTGATTATGAAGACGACGACAAACGGGGCGGCGCTCCCGATCCTGCGCCTGCAGGCACAGCCCAGCCCCCGCAGAACGGCCTCTTCGGGAACGGCGCGCCACCGCAGGTTCAGGTGAACTGAGCCGCTCCGACCCAACTTCCCGATCAAGGATGAACCTGATGAAATCACTACTCGCAACGCTGGCGCTCACCACGGCGCTGACGCTTCCCGGTCTCGCGATGGCGCGACCGGTGACGCTCACCACGACCCTCAACAACTATGGCGGCGACGGGGCCTATCTCGCGCTCTACGTCACCGACGCCTCGGGCGCCTATGTCGGCAGTCTCTGGATGGCCGGCGGCAAATCGAAGTACTACCAGCATCTGAGCGATTGGCACCGCGCCACCGGCGGCGACACCGCACAGGTGAACGGCATCACCGGCGCCAGCGTCGGCGCGGGCCGGGCGCTGGAGATCACCCTCGATCTGGCCAACGCGCTGTTCGATGCGGGCTACGCGCTCCACATCGACGCCGCCGTCGAGGACATGCGCGACAGCCCGAACGAGGTGGCGGTACCGCTCACGACCGATGGCGCGGGCACGCCCGTTCGCGGCCGCCGCTACGTCGCCAGTTTCCAATACGACATGTGAGAAATGAGAGCCATGATCCGTGCACTCCATCGCTGGCCGGGTCTTCTGGCCCTAGCGCTCGTCACCGTCCTTTCGCTGAGCGGTGCGGCGCTGTCGGTCTTCCCTGCGGCCGAACGCATCGCCGCGCCGCAGGCGGAGGCCGGTCTGACCGTCGCCACCCTCGCGGACCGCATCCAGGCGGTCTATCCGGGCGTCGAGCAGATCCGCCGGTCGCCATCGGGCCGGATCACCGCCTACTGGTTCGACCAAGGCACGCCCGGCGCCGCCGTGATCGACCCGGAGACGGGTGAAGGCGTGGCCTCGACCGATCCGAACCAGACCCTCCGCTGGCTCACCAACCTACATCGCTCGCTGTTCCTGGGGGATGGCGGTCGCCTCGCCATGGCGACGGGGGCTTTGGCGATGCTGGTCCTGTCGCTCTCCGGTGCGGCGCTGGTCGCGCGGCGGGCCGGCGGCTGGCGGCACTGGTTCGCGCTTCTGCGGGGGCCGCTTGCCGGTCGGCTGCATGTCGAGATTGCGCGGATCGCGGTGATCGGCCTTGTCCTGTCGTCCACCACGGCCATGTGGATGACGGCCTCGACATTCGATCTTCTCCCCGATGGCAGCGCAGCGCCAGCCTTTCCGGCCCTGCTGAGCGGCGAGACGGGGTTTGCTCCCGGCCGGATGGCGACATTGCAGCAGACGCCCGTCGCCGAACTGCGCGAGCTGAGCTTTCCCTATCCCGGCGATGTGACGGATGCCTTCACGCTGAAGACCGACCGGGGGACCGGGTATCTCGATCAGGGCAACGGAGCGCTGCTGGCCTGGGCCGACCTGACCGGGTGGGAGCGGATCTCGGAAACCATCTACATGCTGCACACCGGACAGGGCGCCGCGACACTGGGGCTGGTGCTGGGTCTGATGGCGCTCGGCGTCCCGGCCATGGGCGCAACCGGCGTTCTGGTCTGGTTTATGGGACGGCGCGGGCGGCCTCGCATCCGGGGCAATCAGCCCGCGGGCCGGGCCGAGACGATCCTGCTTGTCGGCAGTGAGGGCGGCAGTACATGGGGCTTTGCCGCGACGCTGCACGCCGCGCTGTCGCAAGCCGGGCAGAGCGTCCATGTGGGCCCGATGTCGGGCTTCGCCCCTGAGCGCTATGCAAAGGCCGAACGGATCATCCTGCTCGCCGCGACCTATGGCGCCGGCACCGCGCCGGCCTCGGCCAAGGGGTTCCTCAATCGGCTGAGCGCCCTTGATCGCGCGCCTGACATCCCTCTGGCCGTGCTCGGCTTCGGGGATCGCAGTTTTCCGGCCTACTGCGCTTTTGCCAAGGCTGTCATGACGGTGGCGCAGGCGAAGGGCTGGTCCGAGCTCATGCCGCTCGACACGATCGACCGCCAGTCGCCGCAGGATTTCGCACGTTGGGGCCGCGCGCTCGCCGTGGCGCTGGGGATCCCCCTGGAAATGGCGCACCAGCCCGTCCTGCCGAAAACCGGGACGCTGACCCTCGTCTCGCGCCGGGACTATGGCGCCGAGGTGCAGGCCCCGACGGCGATCCTGCGCTTTGCCCTTCCGCGCGCAACGCTCTGGCAGCGACTGACCGGGGAAGGCTTCGCGCGGTTCACTGCAGGTGACCTGATCGGCGTCCTACCCGAAGGCAGCGCCGCACCGCGGCTTTACTCGCTTGCCTCGAGCCGGCGCGATGGGTTCATCGAGATCGTGGTGAGGAAGCTTCCCGGCGGCCTTGCGTCCTCACAGCTGACCGCACTGGAGCCCGGCGACACCGTGACCGCGTTCCTCCGCCGCAACCCGGGCTTCCGGGCCGGACGGGGCCGCGCGCCATTGATCCTGATCGGCGCGGGAACCGGTATTGGGCCACTTGCGGGTATCGTGCGCGGTAACGCGCGCCAGTGGCCGATCCATCTGTTCTTCGGCATGCGCCATCCGGATAGCGACTTCTTCTATGTGGAGGAATTTCCTGCCTGGAAGGAAGAAGGGCGTCTGACCCGGCTGGTCACGGCCGTCTCCCGCGGGGCGCGTCCCCACTACGTGCAGGATGCTCTGCGGAGCGAGGCCACTCAGATCGCGGAACTCATCCGCGACGGGGCCCGCGTGATGGTCTGCGGTGGACGCGACATGGCCGCGGGCGTGGCCGATGCGCTGGCGGAGATCCTTGCGCCGACCGGGCTCACGCCCGCGCTGCTGAAGGCGGAGGGGCGATATGTCGAAGATGTCTACTGAAATGGTGCGCCACGCTCTGAATGGCCCGACCATGGGCACGCGCTGGTCGGCGCTGTTCTTCGCGGAACCGGGCTTCGACGCGAACGCAGTTCAAGGTGCGTTGCAAGCGGCGGTTGATGAGGTGGACGCGCAGATGTCGACATGGAAGCCCGACAGCGACCTGATGCGCCTCAACGCGGCGCCGGTGGGCAAATGGGTGGCCGTTCCCGAGCGCCTCGAGCAAGTCCTTCGCCTCGGTCTTGAGATCGGGCGCGCCTCGGACGGGGCCTTCGATATCGGTATGGGCGATGCGGTGACAGCCTGGGGCTTCGGGTC
Organism: Ruegeria alba; assembly: GCF_022321465.1. NCBI lineage: Bacteria > Pseudomonadati > Pseudomonadota > Alphaproteobacteria > Rhodobacterales > Roseobacteraceae > Ruegeria > Ruegeria alba. The sequence goes on from NZ_JAKOEM010000030.1 coordinate 10,899, forward strand.
GGAAGCCGCGACGTCCGCGCGTATCCGCGCCGCGATGGATGCCCCTCGTCGCCCGGCGCATGTAGTGCTGGAGATCTGTGGCAACCATGTGCGCAAGTCCGCTCGCATCGCGCTCGATCTCAACGGTATTGCCAAGGGCTATGGGGTCGACCAGCTGGCCGAGACCTTGCGCGACCACGGGGTCGCGGGCGCCCTCGTCGGGATCGACGGCGAAATGCGCGCGCTCGGGCTGCGGCCTGACGGCGAGGCATGGACCATCGCGGTGGAAGCGCCGGAGGTCGAGCGCCGTACGCCCCATTCGATCCTCGCCCTGCAGGACGCTGCCGTCGCGACTTCCGGCGACTACCGCCACTGGGTCGAGGTGCAGGGACGACGCCTTGCGCACACGATGGACCCAAGCCGCGGCGCGCCGCTGATCGCTTCGCCGGCCTCCGTCACTGTCGTGGCCCAAAGCTGTGCCGAGGCCGATGCCTGGGCGACGGCCCTCATGGTGCTCGGCGCTGATGTCGGCGCGGCACTCGCCAGAAAACGTGGGCTCGACGCCTTGTTCCTTCTGCGCGAAGAAGACGGGAGCGTAAGAGGCTTCGGAGTCGGAGACCTTTTCTTCAAAGATCCCGCGACAATTGCCGTAGCCGACGGGAAATGAGCTGCATGGATGGCACCTCGGTCAATTGCCGCATCGGCGCATCTTGAACTCGGACTGACCCAATATTAGTTAGTAACCAATCACTCATTATAGGTGCCGGAATGGCCCGCAAGACCGCCGCGACCCGTAAGGCCGAGATTGTCGCCACCACGCTGCGGCTGGCCGATGAGCTCGGGCCCGACCGCCTGACGACGCAGGCCGTCGCCGATGTCGTCGGGCTGACGCAGCCGGGTGTGTTCCGGCATTTTCCGACCAAGCAGGTGCTTTGGCAGGCCGTCGCCGAAACGATCGATGCGACGATGACCGAGGCTTGGGAGACCGCCCTTGCCGGCAGTCCCGCGCCGCTGGACCGGCTTGCCCTGCTGATCCGGACACAGTTGCGTCAAATCGAGGGGAATCCTGCAATTCCGGCCATCCTGCATTCACGGGAGTTGCAGACCGAAAACACCGACCTGCGCGATCGTTTTCGGTCGCTGATGATGCGCTTTCAGGCCCTGCTGCGGGCGGAGCTGATTGCGGCGCGCGATGCAGGCCAGATCCGCGGCGACATAGACGCGGACGATGGTGCGGTTCTTCTGATCTCGCTGGTGCAGGGATTAGCGATCCGCTGGGCGCTCGGCAATCGTTCGTTCCCTCTCGAGGCTGAGGGGGCGCGGCTGGTCGGCTCCCAGATGAGACTGTTCCGCACCGATGCGGCCAAGGAGATCAGGACATGAAGCGACGCAGGAATTTCTGGTTGCTGGTCCTGGTGGCCGCGGCGGCGATCGGTGCCGCCGGATATCTGTTCTTCGCCGAACGCCCCCTTGCCGTGCCCGTCGCCACGGCGCAGAGAGACGTTCCGGTGCGGGTCTATGGCCTTGGCACTGTTGAGGCGCGGATCGTCTCGCGGATCGGATTCGAGGTGGGCGCCGCTCTCACCGACCTTGCCGTCGATAGCGGCGACGCGGTCGCCGAAGGGCAGGTTCTGGCGCGTCTGCACACCGCCGAGCAGGAAGCGCGCGTTGTGCGCGCTGAGGCGGCTGTGGAAGCCGCCGGAGCCGCGCTGGGCAAGGCCGAGGCGAATGTGGAGCGGGCGCGCGCCGTGCTGGCGCAGCGGCGGTCCACCAACGACCGCCAGCAGGCGCTGGCAGACCGCCGCACGATCTCTGTGCAGACCGCGGAGGAGGCGCAGCGCGACGTCGATGTGGCCGCCGCCGATCTGGCCGTCGCCGAAAGCGAGGTGAAGGTCGCGCAGGCACAGCGTGCCGATGCGGAGGCTGCTCTTCTCTACGAGACGACGCTCCTAGATCATCACGTCTTGCGCGCGCCCTTCGACGCGGTCGTTGTCACGCGGCATGTCGAGGCGGGCACGGTGGTGCGCGCGGGCGATCCGATCTTCACGCTGATGGACCCGGGCACCGTCTGGACACTGGCCTATATCGATGAGGCACGCGCGGGCTCGATCGCGGCGGGCCAGCCGGCGGAGGTTCGGTTGCGGTCGCTGCCGCACGAGGTCTTCGGCGGCACAGTTGATCGGATCGGCATCGAAAGCGACCGCGTGAACGAGGAGCGGCGGGTCTGGATCGCGTGCGACCGCTGCCCCGCCGAGGTCTATCTGGGCGAGCAGGCCGAGGTCAGGATCACCGTGGCGACGCTGCCCGAAGCGGTGCTCGTGCCCGAGATCGCTGTCCGCGGCTTCGACGGACATCAGGGCCGCGTCTGGTACGTCCAGGACGGACGACTGGCTGAGACCGAAGTGATCTTCGGCCACCGGACCGAAGACGCAAGAGTGGAAATTATCTCCGGCCTGCCGGAGGGGGCGAAGGTCGTCGCAGCTCCCGTCAAGGGTCTGACAGAGGGGCGGATGGCCCGCATCACGGGGGGCGCGCCATGAACCTCGCCTGGCGCGACGTGCGCCACAATCTCTTCCGCTTCGTACTGACCTGCCTCGGCCTCAGCCTGCTTATGGCTGTCGTTCTGGCGATGATCGGCATCTACAACGGGCTTGTGGCCGACGCGCTGAACATCGTGAAGGCGCCGCAGGTCGATCTCTGGGTCGTGGAATCCGGTACCCAAGGACCATTCGCCGAAGCCTCGAAGATCCCCGGCGGCACCCGCGACGCAGTCGCCCGACTGCACGGCGTGGCCGAAGCGGGCAGCATCACCTATCAGACCGTCGAGGCCAGCCATGCAGGCGAAACCCTGCGACTCTACGTCATCGGCTATGAACCCGGACGCCCCGGCGGACCCCTGACGATCGCGGAAGGTCGCAACATCACGCAGACACACTTCGAAATGGTGGCCGACCGCATGACTGGCTTGGTGGTGGGCGATCGCATCCGCCTCGGACGCGACATGTTCGCCGTCGTCGGTCTGGTCGAGGACACGATGAACTCGGGCGGCGATCCCGCGGCCTTCATCACCCTGTCCGATGCGCAGACCCTGCAATCGCAGCTGGCGCCCCCGGCCCAGCGGGTGCAAACCGCCCGCGGTGCCGGACTTCTGGAAAGCGCCGATACGGTCGCAGCGGTAATCGCCCGGCTCGAACCGACTGCCGACCCGCTCGACGTGGCGCAGACCGTGCGCCAGTGGAAACATCTGGGCGCGCTGACGCAGGCAGAGCAGGAGGCGATCCTGATCGGCTCGGTCGTGGACCGCGCCAAGCGGCAGATCGGCCTGTTCCTCGGGATCCTGCTGACAGTTTCGGCCGTGGTGATCGCGCTCATCATCTACACGATGACGATGGAGAAGCTGAAGCAGATCGCGACGCTGAAGCTGATCGGTGCACCGGACCGGACCATCGTCGGTTTGATCGTGCAGCAATCGCTGGCGCTCGGCCTGGTCGGCTGGAGCTTCGGCCTGATCCTGATCCTATTGATCAAGGACTATTTCCCCCGCCGCGTGGTGCTGGAACCGGTCAATGCCGCGGCGCTGGCCGGGATCGTCATTGTCGTGTGTATCGCGGCCAGCGGGCTTGGTGTGCGGGCAGCGCTGAAGGTCGATCCCGCGACGGCGATCGGCGGCTGACCCATGGAACCGCTCAGCCAGCCCCTGATCGAGATCTCCGGCGTCTCCAAGCGTTTCGGCGAGGGCGAGACGCGCGTCGATGCCCTGCGCGACATCGACCTGACGGTGCGCCGCGGCGAGGTGGTGGCGCTGCTGGGCCCGTCGGGCTCGGGCAAGACCACGCTGCTCAACATAATCGGCTGCATCATCGATCCCACCGAAGGCAGGGTGACGCTGGACGGCGAGGTCGTCTATGACAACCGCTGGCTGCGCGGCGATCTGCGCCGGCTACGGCTCGACAAGATCGGCTTCATCTTCCAGTTCCACAACCTTCTGCCCTTCCTCAACGCCCGCGACAACGTAGCGTTGGTGCTGACGCTGGCTGGGAGGTCGGCGGTGGACGCGCAGGCGCGCGCCGCCGAACTGCTCGACTATCTGGAAGTCGGTCACCGCGCCGCGGCGATGCCGGCGCTTCTCTCGGGCGGCGAAGCGCAGCGCGTGGCCATCGCCCGCGCGCTTGCCAACAGCCCGCGCATCATCCTTGCCGATGAACCGACCGCCGCGCTCGACAGCAAGCGAGCGGGGATCGTGATGGATCTGCTGCGCAAGCTGGCCTCCGAGCAGGACGCCTGCATCGTCGCCGTCACCCATGACGAGAAGATCTACGACCGTTTCGACCGGCTGTTTCATCTGCGCGATGGGGTTCTGGAAACAGAAAAGGGGAAAGAGACATGAAGACGCGTTCATCGGGGAAATGGCCGGTCAGGATCGCGGCGGGCGTCGCTGTGGCATTCGGCGCGGTGACGATCCTGTCAGGCGGTCGGGTGCTGTTTGGCGGCGCCACCGCACAGGAGGCCGCCGGAAATGCCGTGCCGTTCGTGCTGTGGTTCAACTTCCTGTCCGGCTTTGCCTATGTCCTCGCGGGCATCGGCATGGCCATGGGGCGGAGATGGGGGACCCTGTTGGCCTTTGCCCTGGTGATAGGTATTGCCACCGCGTTCGCGTTTTTCGGCCTGCATGTGTTTCAGGGAGGCGCGTTCGAAATGCGGACGGTGGGCGCCATGACCCTGCGCCTTGTCGTTTGGATCGCGATCGCAGCGGTCGCTGTGCGGAATCCACCCTCTAAGCAACAAAGTGTGTGAGCAGGATATTTCACTACCGATGCTTGGGTTGGAAATAGGGTGGATGCCGATCTTCACCAGACGGCTTTGCGATGTGCGAAGCATGCGGGGTAGAAACCCTGGCTGAGGGAAGGCATATGAAAAATGATCATTAAAACAATGCCTCAAGGTGGAGAAGGTTGGACTGCAGGCCCGTCCCCTCCGCCACTAGCCCTTTAGAAAGCGTTCTCCCCATCCGGCTGCGGCCGGATTTTTACGTTGTTTTCGAGGGTTATGCGGGCGGGGCTGAGCACTGGCCTCGTCGCCAGGAGGTCCGGATGCGATCTCTCTGGGCCGATATTCTCTGGACCTTATGACTGCGCGGATTTGGTGAATTTCTTGCAATGCATTGGTGTGCAATGAAAATTTCAAGCGCCAGAAATTGACTTCGATGCCAGGGGCGCTCGGTGGGATGGGACCGGGGTCGAACTTTCGCCGGAGTTGGTTAAGTGAAAGCGCGACGCTCGACTTCTGAGCAAAGCGATTGCCACAGTGCCGCATCGATTTGTGTGGCACGCCGAGCCATCAATCCGTCCCAGCGTCTAGACCGAGAGGCAAAGGTGGCAGACCGAGTTCCTCAAGATACCCGTTGTGCGTCTTCGCCGCTGACTGGATTTTTTTCTGAAGAGCGCCAAGCTGGCCGTGCACAACGGCAAGCTCGACTTCCTGCTCGGTTCCGGCCGTGCTCACATAGCGAGAGATGTTGAGATTGAAGTCGTGCTCCCTCTCGATCTCCTCGAGACTGATCACCCGCGAATAGAGGTCTTCTTCCTTGCGGTGCATGTAGGTTTCGACGATCTTATCGATGTGCTCGGGCAGAAGCGCATTCTGCCGCTTGCCTGGCTGAAAATGCTCGGCCGCGTTGATAAACAGCACGTCATCGGTCCGTTTGCACTTTTTCAGCACCAGGATGCACACAGGGATTCCGGTCGAGTAGAACAGCTTGGCCGGCAGGCCGATCACGGTGTCGATATTGCCGTCCTTCAGGAGCTTGGTGCGGATCGATTTCTCGGCGCCGCCCCGGAACAGAACGCCATGAGGCAGGATTATCGCCATGGTTCCGTCCTTAGCCAGGAAGTGGAACCCGTGCAGCAGAAAGGCGAAATCTGCTGCCGACTTGGGCGCGAGGCCGTGGTCCTTGAAGCGGAAATCCTTCGCTATTTCCTCGGTCGGATTCCAGCGGTAGCTGAAGGGCGGGTTAGCGACCACTGCATCGAACTCGACCTTTTTCGCTGGATTCGGCTCGCGCAGGATGTCCCAGTCGTTTTCCAAGCTGTCGCCATGGTGGATGTCGAACTCGCTGTCCCGCATCCCGTGCAGCAGCATGTTCATCCGGGCGAGGTTGTAGGTGGTGATGTTCTTTTCCTGCCCGTAGATCTTTCCGATACCATGTTTACCCATGTGCCGTCGCACGTTGAGAAGCAGTGAGCCCGAGCCGCAGGCGAAATCGTAGACGCGGTTCAGCTTGTCGCGCTTGCCCGATGCCGGGTCCTGACTGTCGAGCGTCACGATGCCCGACAGTATGCTGGAGATCTGTTGCGGGGTGTAGAACTCGCCAGCCTTCTTGCCTGATCCCGCGGCAAACTGGCCGATCAGGTATTCGTAGGCATCTCCCAGAAGGTCGCGCTCGCTGGGGAACCCGGCGAGCCCTTCGGCGATCTTCTGAATGATCGTGCAAAGCCGCGCGTTGCGTTGCGGATAGGTCCTGCCCAGCTTGTCGGAATCGAGGTTGATCTCGGAAAAGAGGCCCTGAAAGTTCGAAGAGAAGGACTCGGTCTCGATGAACCTGAAGCCGGCTTGCAGTGTCCTGAGAAGCGCGTCGCTCTGGGTACGGGCCATCTCGGCGATGGAACTCCAGAGGAATTCAGGTTTGATGACGTAATGTACTTTGCGGCGCATCACCGCCTCGAATTCCGCGGTGTCCTCCGGGTTTCGTTCATACCAGACGGCGAGCGGCGAACGGCGGTCGTTTGTCGGTAATTCGGGCCAGTCGGCTCCAAGCTCAGTCTTGGCTGCGTCCTCGTAATTGTGCGACAGGTACCGCAGGAACAGGAACGAAAGCATGTAGTCGCGGAAATCGTCCGCGTTCATCGCGCCGCGCAGTTCGTCGGCGATGGCCCAAAGTGTCCTGCCCAGCCTAATCTGGTCCTGTTCGGTCATGCTGCTGTCTCCTCTGCTTCAACCTCAGGGAAAAGTTCGGGGTTGAAGCGATAGTCGTTCATGAAGTTCTCGAGTATCTTGCGGAAGATGTCCTTGTTCTCTGGCAGCATCTCGGCCGGCTCGAACAGGGAGTAACCGCCGTGGCTCAGGAGCTGCACATAGCGGAAATGCAGCGTGCCGTCCTCGTCATCCGGGTCGCGCTTCATCACGTCGCCGAAATGGGTGAACCCATGAAAGGTAGCGGTCTTTTCAATGATGCTGCGCAGGATCGTGAAGTGATAGGTGAAAAGATTTCCCGACTGTTCAGCCTCGTGTAGCGCCTTCAGCATCGCAACATGGTAGAAGCGCGGTGTCTGGCCCGTATCGCGCAGCTGCCAGCCAGCCGCCTCACGGCTCAGGAAGAACTGCCAGGGCCTGCTCAACTCGTTGCACAGCACGTTAAAGAAAAGCGTGTGGTGGGAGGAAACTACGGCCTTCAGTCTGTCCTGGTCCTTCAGCATCCGTGCCAGATGCGCCGCCACAGCGATGGCGTTATTTTCGTCAAGCGAAGAGATGGGATCGTCGATGAACAGGTATTTCACCCAGTCATAGGCTTCCTGCCCATCCATCGCGAGTTGCGCCACGGCCAGGAAGAAGGACCAGATGAACAGGTTCTCCTCGCCGCGCGAGATCTTGATGGGCACAGGTACATCTTCGTCCCTGGCGTTCTTCGCCGTCTCGCGCCAGAAGAGGACCGTGCCCGCGCCATAGTCGATCTGGAAGTCGAAGTCGGCATGGCGCCGCAACAGTGGGCGGATGCGGTTTTCCATCTCGAGTTCGGCGAGCCCGTTGAAGAAGGCGGAGGCCGTGTTCATCCGCAGCACGCGGTCACGGTCATTTTCCAGGTCGTTGTCCCAGCTGAAGAGGTCTTCGGTGAAGGCGTTGAAATAGAGCGTGTCACGGGCCGTGACCGCGCCGCCCTCATCGCGTGCCTTGCCGAGTTCCTTGAACGCCATCGACAGGCGTGTCTTGCCGGTGCCGTTGTGGGCAAAGAGCAACGTGCATTTCTTGTTCTTCGCCTCGATCTCCTGCCGCAGGTGGGCGGCAAGCGCTTCGAGCGTGGCGAAGGTCTGCGCTTCAGCCATGGATCAACCGGCCTCCCGCGGGAAAAGCTGCTGCATCAGGCCGTGCTTGTAATTCTTCAGCGTTTCGATCTGCTCGCCCTGCGCCCGGATCAGCTCGTCGAGCGATGACAGGCAATCGGCAATCTCTTGTTGTTCTGCTAGTAAGGGGGGAACTGCCAGTTGAAGCCTTTCCAGTTGCGTAGGGTAAAGATGAACAACGGAGTCACCTTGCGCGACTTTGCTGATTTCCGATTGCAGATTGCCGCGTATGTAATAGGCCAAAAAGCACCCCTGCAATGGCGTGCGAAGAATGTTTAGGTCACCCCCCAAAGCAACGCCTGCCGATGTTACACACGATGCTGTTGCGATATCCTCCTTGGTCTCACCAGATGCCGGAACGATCACATCGCCTTCTTCGCTAAGGACAAGATCTGCTGGATCGGCGTCAGTACGCGAAGCTACCTCACGAATGATCTCGCCATAAACGGTGTAAAGCTCGCCGTAGCGGACGCACGGCAACGCTCCGTCCGGCGCAATGTCGGACTTGGATATGCCCTTGCCTTTGACGATCGTTCCTATCTCCCCCAACCGCTTCAAGTCCCATGGGCCGGCGTTGCGGAATTCGGGGAAGCGCAGGCGGGGCACGGTCTCGTTGGGGCGGGGGAAAAGGCGTTGCATCAGTCCGCGCTTGTGGTCCTGCAGCGCCGCCAGCCGCGCGCCTTCCGCCCGGATCAGATCGTCGAGCGAGGTCAGGAAGTCTGCGATCTTCTCCTGTTCGCCAGATTCCTCTCGAGGATACGGAACAAGCTTTTCCTTGAGTGCTGAGAAATGGCGGTTGTAGCCCTTTTGCTCGACAGGATTTGCCTGCAACGAACGAAAAAGAAAGAGCGCACCGATCTCTTCAGACGGCGACAGGATCTTGATGCCATCCGCACCCTGAGCAAAGGGAGAATCCGCCAGTTTCACAACGCAAGAGTGATCGCCGAAGATCACGACCGGGAAGTCTGCCTCGATCAGCGCGGTTTCGTCATCGGTCCAACCACAAATGTCAGCCGGTGACTGATCGATGATCGGGATTTGACCGGACGACTGATAATCGGTCGTCTGGATTTTCTTGGGCGGCGTGATCGTGGCGATCAACTCCCCCAACCGCTTCACCTCCCACGGCCCGGCATCGCGGAATTCGGGAAAGCGCAAGCGGGGGACGGGGCCGTGTTTTTGGGCTTCAGTTTTCTTCATAGACTTCCAGCCCCGAAATCTCGCGCCCCTCGGCTTTGCGACGAAGAAGCGGAATCAAGTCTTCCATCAGCGCCAGCTCGGCCCGCGCGCGCGCCTTCCATCCCAGCCCCTTGGGCTGGAACAGATCGGCCAGCGCGTCGGGGTCGAAGATGTAGCGGTCGAGGATCAGATCGACGAAGCGCTGCAGCCCCTCTGCCGGCAGGTCGTGCGCCTCGGCGATGCGGGCCAGCTCGGCCATCTGCCGCGCGGCCTTGAAGCGCTCATAGCCCTTGCGGATGTCCTCTTCGCTCAGCCCCTGGCCCTCGGTCAGAGTCGTGACATACGCCTCAAGATCGTCGCGCTCCTCCATCAGCCGGGCGGATGAGGCAAGAAGGCGCATCAGTTCTTCGCGCGTCATCTTCTGCCGCTGCGGCGCAGCCTGGCTAAAGCGTGCGATGAGCCGCATGATATAGTCGTAATCGATGAGCGCCGAGTCGAAGAGTACGAATTCGAAATCGAGCTGTTCGGCGGGGCTGGCGGGGTCGGCCTTGGTACGAGCCTCCTCTTGCAGGCGCCGGGCGACCTCGAGATACTGGGCCGAGAAGGCGCGCAAGTCGTCGCGAGGGATCAGCGCCTCGATCTGCGCCTTCTGCTCATTGGTCAGGTCTGTATACTGGTCGAGCTGGGTGGCGAGCCGCTTGACCTCTTTGAAGCGTTCGATGAAACCCGCGCGCGCCTCGTCGCCCTTGAGGTTGCTCGCCTCCTCGGGGCGGGCCTGAAGCCCACGGGCCGCCATGAAGTCCATCAGCTTCCCGGTGGCGTCTTCGAGCTTCCCGATCACCTTCGGCGCGGGATCGACCAGCCAGACCTCCTTGGCGCGGTCTTGCGCTTCACCCGAGAAGAGCGCAATGGCCTCGTCCACGGCGTCGCGCTGGGCTCGGAAGTCGAGGATATTGCCGTAGGGTTTGGAATCATTCAGCACCCGGTTGGTGCGCGAAAAGGCCTGAATGAGGTTGTGATATTTCAGGTTCTTGTCGACGTAGAGGGTGTTCAGATACTGCGAGTCGAAGCCGGTCAGCAGCATGTCCACCACGATGATGATGTCGATTTTCCTGGCGTGTGGCAGGTCGACATTGGGATACTTCTGATCCTTTATCCGTTGCTGGATGTCCTGATAGTAGCTGTCGAAATTCGACAGATCGTGGTTGGTGCCGTAGCGGGCGTTGTAATCGGCGATGATTTCGGCCAGCGCCGCCTTTTTGCGGCCGGGATCCTTCTTGTTGTCCTCCAACTCCTGAGGCAGGTCCTCCTGTAGCTGGGCCACGTCGCGGTTGCCCTCGGCCGGGGGCGAGAAGACACTGGCGATGTTGAGCGGCCGGAAATCTTCGTCTGCCGCGGCGCGCTCGGTCTGGATTTCTTGGAAAAGGCGGACATACTCGATGGCGTCGTCGATCGAGGCTGTGGCGAAGAGCGCGTTGAATTTCCGCTGGTTGGCGGCGGCGTCGTGCTTTGTCAAGATCGCCTCGACCACGGCTCGCTTGGCCACGGTCTCTCCCGGCTTGATTGATGCGCCGTCGGGTTTGAAATAGTCGACATGGAAGCGCAGAACGTTACCGTCGTCGATGGCATGGGTGATCGTGTAGGCGTGGAGTTCCTTTTCGAAGATGTCCTCTGTGGTGACGAGGCTCGCCTCTCTTCCCTCGACCCGGCTGTAGCTGGCATTCCGCGGGAAGATTGGCGTACCGGTGAAACCGAAGAGCTGGGCGTTGGGGAAGAAATCTCGAATCGCCTTGTGGTTCTCGCCGAACTGCGAGCGGTGGCATTCGTCGAAGATGAAGACGATGCGCTTTTCGCGCAGCGGATCGAGGCGCTCGCGATATTGCCTCTTGTTCGTGCCGTCGAGTGCTAGGCCCAGCTTCTGGATTGTGGTGACGATCACCTTATTCCTATAGTCGTCGGACAATAGCCGCTGCACGAGGGTTTCTGTGTTTGTGTTCTCCTCGACGCAACCAGGCTGGAAGCGGTTGAACTCGTCGCGCGTCTGTTTGTCGAGATCCTTCCGGTCGACGACAAATAGGCATTTCTCGATGTCAGGATTGTCCTTGAGCAGGGTTGAGGCCTTGAACGAGGTCAGCGTCTTGCCTGACCCGGTGGTGTGCCAGATGTAGCCGTTTCCCCGGTTCTCGTGGATACAGTCGACGATCGCCTTGACCGCATAGACTTGGTAGGGGCGCATCATCATTAGTTTCCGCTCGTTCTGGATGAGCACCATGTAGCGGCTGATCATCTCGGCGAGCGTGCATTTGGCTAGAAACTGCTCGGCGAATTCCGAGAGATGCTCGACTTTCCTGTTATCGCGGGCTGCCCAGCGATATATCGGCAGGAATCTCTCCTCGACATTAAAGGAGAAATGCTCGTTGTTGTTATTCGCGAAATACCAAGTCTGGCTGCGGTTGCTGACGACGAATAGCTGAGTGAAGCACAGCAGGCTGTTGCCGTAACCGTTTCCGGGGTCGTTTCTGTAGTCGATGATCTGCTGCATCGCTTTTCGGGGCGACACCTGTAGCGACTTAAGCTCGATCTGTACCAGCGGCAAACCGTTGAGGAGCAAGAGAACGTCATAGCGATGATGGCTGGTCCGTGTATTCATCCGCAGCTGGCTGACGACCTCGAAGGTGTTCCTGCACCAGTCCTTCAGATTCACCAGTTGGTAGTGCAGCGGTGTTCCGTCTTCGCGCTCGAAAGTATTCCAGTTCCGCAGGCGCTCCGCATTCGCGAACACGTCAGGTGTCACGATCACTTCGAGGAGTCGCTCGAACTCGCTGTCCGTCAATTTGACCCGGTTCAGAGTTTCGAATTTGTCGCGGAAATTTCGCTCAAGCTCATCGCGATCACGAATGTCATCGCGCTGCGAATACTTGAGGCTCGCGAGCTTTGTAATGAGTTCTTGCTCGATTTCAGATTCTTTTGTCATTCATTCCGCCGGATTTTTCGGCCGCACCGCTATGCTTGTGCGAGAGGCTTGTTATCCGACAAGTAGCCCCTGCCTACGATTGTGTCGAGATGCTGTCCCTCCCAATCCGCCGGAAACCCCTCCAGCAACCGTCCCAACGTCACCGCCGATTCTTGTTTCCCGTCCAGGATGGCCTCGACGATATCGGGCGCGAGCAACGTCAAACGCAGGACTCGGGTCATGTATGAGGACGCGATCCCCTCGCGCTCAGCGAGTTCGGTGATGGTGGCGAACTCGCCCGAATCGAGCATGCGCTTCCAGCGGAAGGCGCGCGCCAGCGCCTTGACCAGCGTGTTGTCTGGCTTCCGCGCTTGTGCGGCGCCCTCTGGCAACTGCATTTCTTTGCGCCCGCCCCGCCTAACCAGTCGGAACGGAACATGGATGGTAACGGTCTCCGGGACCGATGTTGTCCGGGTCATGCGGCTGCTCGTGCATCTGCGGTGATTTCGCGCGCCAGTGCCGCCAGCCCGTCCATGCGCAGGCGGAGGTTGAGCCCGCTGATGCCGATCTCGACCCGCTCGACCAAAAGCGTCAGGATGCGTGCCTGCTCGGCGGGGAAAAGGTCGTCCCACAACGGATCGAACTTCAGGAGGGCTACGCGAGCGTCGGCCTCGGTGATTCCGTCGTCCTGCGTCCGCGCCGCTTTCCATGTTCCAGCTACGATCTCTGGTTGGCGGAACACGGCGCGCAGTTGATCGACCACTGCCGCCTCGATCTCGCCTGCGGGCACGCGTCCGACCGGGCAAGCTCCGGCACCGTGCTTCAGCACCGTCTGGCTGACATAGTAGCGGTAGAGCCGCCCGCCCTTGCGGGTATGCGTCGGCGAAAAGGCCGCGCCATCCGGGCCGAACAGCAACCCCTTCAGCAGCGCGGGCGTATCGGCGCGAGTGCGCGCGGCGCGCTTGCGGGGGCTTTCGTGCAGGATGGCGTGGACGCGCTCCCAGGTCTCGCGGTCGATGATGGCGTCATGCTCTCCGGGATAGCTCTCGCCCTTGTGGACCGCCTCGCCGATATAGGCGCGGTTGTTCAGCATACGGTACAGGTATTTCTTGTCGATCCTGTTGCCGCGGGGCGTGCGGATCCCGCGCTTGGCAACCTCCCGCGCCAGCTCTGTCCCCGATCCGATCTCCAGGAAGCGGGCGAAGATCCAGCGGACGTGCTCGGCGCTTTCCTTATCGACGACCAACTTCCGGTTTTCGACCCGGTAGCCAAAGGGCGGGATGCCACCCATCCACATCCCCTTCTTGCGGCTGGCGGCGACCTTGTCGCGGATGCGCTCGGCGGTCACCTCACGTTCGAATTGTGCAAAGGACAACAGTATGTTCAGCGTCAGTCTGCCCATGGAGCTCGTCGTGTTGAACGACTGCGTGACGGAAACGAACGTCACGCCGTTCCTGTCGAACACCTCGACCAGCTTGGCGAAGTCGGCAAGCGACCGGCTGAGGCGGTCGATCTTGTAGACCACGACCACGTCAACAAGCCCGTCCTCAATATCGGCCATCAGGCGCTTGAGGCCCGGGCGTTCCAGCGTGCCACCCGAGATGCCGCCGTCGTCAAACTGATCGCGGACCAGCACCCAGCCCTCTGACCTCTGGCTGGCGATGTAGGCTTCGCAGGCTTCACGCTGGGCGTGAAGGCTGTTGAACTCCTGCTCCAACCCTTCTTCGGAGGACTTCCGGGTGTAGACCGCGCAACGGAGCTTGCGGACGACAGGCTTCGTCATGTCCGCCCCCTGTGGTTCTTGAGACCGAAGAATACCCAGCCGTTCCAGCGGGTGCCAGTGATGGCGCGCGCGATGGCGGACAGCGACTTGTACGGCCGCCCCTGCCATTCGAAGCCGTCGGCGGTGACGGTGACGACCTGTTCAACGCCCTGCCATTCGCGCAGCAGCCGGGTGCCGGTGATCGGGCGGTCGCGATCGAGACGGATGCCGCGCTTCTTCTTGTCGCCGCCGTCCAGTTCCTCGCCGAGCCGCTCCAACCGCCGGACCGTCTCAGGCTTCAGCCCGCCATAGGCCAGTTCTTGGATGCGATAGGCGATGCGGCTTTCGAGATATCGGCGGTTGAAGGGCGGCGGTTCGCTGTCGAACAGGTCGCGCCACTGATGCTTCAGGTCGGGTGTCGTCGTGGTCTTGAGCGCGGCCAGGCGCGCGGGGATGGGGTCGTGAGTCGTCATGGTTTCCTCATAGCGTTCGGGGTTGCATGACGGCATCGGTCGGTCGGATAGTGTAGCCGAATTTCTCCAGTATCGTCAGAAGGTTCGCCCCGACCGCGCTGCATCAGCCGGACCAGCCCGAGGGCTAGAAGCCCGCACAACTCGGCCCGACGCTCGGCGGCGGTCAACTGGGTGGGTGGCAGTGGGTTGGGGCGCTTCATCCAGTTTTCCGGCAGAGAAAGTTCGATCAGTCTGACGGTATGGGCGTGACTAATAAAAACAAGCCATTTCAATTAGTTGTCGCGATTCTGAGTGGGACTTCGAAGTCTTTCATATTTTCAAGGCACCTCGCGTTCCTCTTTCGCGAGCATTTCCAAGCATTAACAATGCCTGAAAAGCGAATCACCGTCGGGATCGGCAGCAGCGTCGGAACTTCACGCCGTCCGCTTGCCGATCCCAAGACTTGATAAGACCGCAAAGGCGAGCGTCGAGCAGCGACATATTTGAAAGCTAATTTGATGGGGCATCAGCGTCTTGGAAAACTACCGGCCTACCGCCTGTTGCCCGAAATCATTCGCTTTTTGGTAGATGGCGGGATTCCAACCGAGTCGATTGTCGAACAAATCACCGAATTCGGCCGCGACGCACTGAAATTCGCATTGAAGGACGACGTTTTCATCGAAGCTCTTTGGCTGCTGATCCGGATTCCGCAAGCAATGTCCGCCTCGGATCCGGATTCCGCTTTGGCAAGGATCGGCATCGACAGAACCGAACTTACGTCGGTCTCCAGTGCCCTATTTCAATACGACCGCGCCGTCGAGCGCACGCAGCGGCGTATTCACGATGGCAATACAGACCTTGGAGAAATCGCCCGTCGCGCCGGGCTCTCAGCCTTGGCGGAAGGGATGCAGTCGAATCTTCCGTCTCTCTGGAGCCCCAGCTCAGACGACGTGCAGTCTTCCCTTGCCGGGTTGAAGGGCACCGAGAAGTTCGCCTCCATGGCGCAGAGTTTCTACGCGAATTTTGTCGAGCGCGTGATCCATTACTATGTGGATCGGAACCTCCACAACATGATCGGCCCTGGTCGCATCGCGCGATCCGTCCATGACCTCGAGAATTTCAACGGTGCGATCCGGCGGCATTGCAATGAATCGGCTCTTATCATGCGCGCATTCGCGCGGGACTGGCTAGGAAAGAACCATTATCGGGATGGCAAGGAAATATCGCGCGCAGACACGCGGGCATTTTCTTCCCATGCAGTCGAGAAAATCAGGACCGAGCTCGCAATGCGGAAAGGGACGTCGTGAAGCAGCACTTGATCGAATGCGGTGTGACCGCTCCGTCCAGCGAGGAAGCTATGGTCATGAATGTTCATGGCCCGGCCAAGAACGTCAACCTTCGCATCGACTACATCAGCCGGACGATGCTCTCGAACCTGCCAGATCTGTTGATCGATCTGTTGGAGGTCGCAGCATATGTCTACTGCGCCGATCAGCGCCTTGCCCGTGGATCGGATCAGCTGTCGAAATTCGGTGAAAGCTGGCGGCGTAGCCTGAGGTTCAAGATCCCGGTGCGGGACCTCGCTGTCTGGCAAGATCCAGATGTCCAGGAGGCGTTGATTGACACACTCGGGTTTCTTTCTGACGACAGCTATTCATTCGAATTTCGGCAGGCGGAGACACCGGTTCAGCCCAAGGAACTCTATTTCCACGATTTGATCGACCCCGCCGACGAGCACGACGAGGTTGCGCTTTTCTCCGGTGGAGTGGACTCCTTCGCCGGAGCCGTCACGGATCTCGTCGCCAACAATCGGTCGCTTACTCTCGTTGGGCATTATTCATCGACCAAGGTGAGGTCGGTTCAAGAAGGACTGATAGCGGAATTGACGCGCCGGGGATTTGACCGGCGCCTGTCGTACATTCCTGTTTGGGTCAGCAATGAAGGAGTTCGCGCACGCGAGTACACGCAGCGAACCCGGTCCTTCTTGTTCGCATGCTTGGGACTTGTCGTGGCGAGAATGTCAGGCAAGGACAGATTCAGCTTCTATGAAAACGGCGTGGTCAGCATCAACTTGCCGCTGGCCGGCGATGTTGTCGGGGGGCGTGCCACGCGGACAACGCACCCAAAGGTGCTTCGAGGCCTGGAACAGTTGTTTTCGCTGATACAGGACCGCGAGATCCGGATCCAAACGCCACTGCAATGGCTGACCAAGAAGGAAGTGACGGCGAAGATCGCTTCGGCCGGGATGGCCGACCTGCTTGATCAGACTGTCAGTTGCACGCGTCCCCGAAAATGGACTGAGAGCCAGAAGCACTGCGGCGTCTGTTCCCAGTGCATCGATAGGCGCTTTGGGGTTCTGGCGGCCGGACTCGCGGACCAAGAACCGTCGGACAGGTACATGCAGGACCTGCTCCTCGATGATCGGAGCAGCGGGGACGACTTGCGCATGGCGCTGGCCTACGTGTCGCTGTTCAAGAAGATCGCCGCCACGTCGAAGGAACGGTTTCTGGTGGACTTTCCGGAGATCGTTTCTGCCGTAGGCCATTTCCCCGGTTTGACGGCCTCCGAGGCAGGGGATCGTCTGTACGATCTGTTCCAGCGGCACGCAAGATCGGTCGAGGACGTGATCTCGTCGGCTGTCAGAGAACATGGCACCGCGCTCTATCGCAATGAGCTGCCGGCGGCGTCATTGCTTGCCGCGTGCTATAACCGAGGCCACGTCGAAATCTCGCCGCCATCGAATTACGACACGGATGCAAAGGCGTTCATGGACCGGCTTTCCGTACAGACGCTGGAGTTTGCATTCGACGACGAACAGGAACGTGTGCATTTCCAAGGTGGTCTCACGCTGGAGGGCGCTAATTTCAAGATCGTCGCTGCTCTGATCGAAGCTTTCAGATCTGCCAAGAAGCGCCAAACGGAGGTGCCGTTCTTGCCAGCGCCGGACCTAGCGGATCAACTCAGCATTTCCGAGCAGTCGATGCGTCAACAGCTGAGACGGCTGCGGGAGGCCATCGAGTCACTGAATGTGACTATGGGGATTCCCATGGATCAGGACACGTTCATACAGACTAGGGAACGCGCCGGATACCGACTCAACCCCCTTTGCCGCGAAATCGCCGTCGCAGATATCCTTGCAGTCAGCCCAATAGCCCATACCCCCTGAACCGGCGACGTCACGAACGACGAGGCCTCACGTCACAGAAGCCTTCATCTAGCCCCGATTTATCGGGGCTTTTTCGTGTGCCGGCGTCACAAGAAAAATCATCCTTGATCATATCGGCAAATCTCTAACCCGTTGAAAATGCTCGTATGTCCAAGTGCTTCGGCGCCGCTGGATGTAACGCAAAGCAATTCAACGGAGGCCAGCATGTCACTCAGGCATCTGAACCAAATCGACCTCGCCGATCGCTGGAACATCTCGCATCGCACCCTCGAGCGGTGGCGCTGGACCGGCGAGGGTCCGCGTTTTGTCAAACTTGGAGGTCGGGTCGTCTATCGGCTCGAGGATGTCGAAGCCTTCGAACGTGCGCAGATGCGCGCGAGCACGGCCGACAAGCCCGCCATGAAGTTTGCGTGAGGTGGCGGTCATGACCATCCCGAACCGTATCACCCTCAGTGATCTGCGCAGCATGCAGGTGGGCGCAATTGCTGCGCTGCCGAGCGAGGAAGTCGCTCGCCTCCGCCTGGAGGCAGAAGAGCAGTTGCGGAATGCCAAGAGCCTCTGCGACTGGATCGATGGGGCCGTCGCTCTGAAATTCGGCGATCGGGCGCAAGACATGCGCCGTGCCGAGGGCAAGAACACCGGCACGATCTGGTTCCACGATGGCACCGTGACGATCGTCGCAGATTTGCCCAAGCGCGTCGATTGGGATCAGGTCCGTCTTGCTGCCTTGGTCGAGCACATCCGTGAAGCCGGCGACGATCCGGCACAATACGTCGACGCCTTCTTCGATGTGTCTGAGCGCAAGTATTCCGCTTGGCCGACCCGTATCCGCTCCGTCTTTGAAGACGCGCGCACCGTCCGGACCGGAAAGCAGAAGTTTCGCCTAATTCATCATGTCGGGGAGGAACACTGATGGCCCTCCCCATCATCGGCGCCGATCAGCGGCTGGCCGAACAGCGTGGCGTCAAGGGCTGCATCTTCGGGAAATCCGGCATCGGGAAGACCTCGTTGCTCTGGACCCTCGATCCGGGCCGCACGCTGTTCATGGATCTCGAGGCGGGCGATCTTGCCATCGAGGGCTGGGCGGGCGACAGCATTCGGCCGCGGACCTGGACCGAATGCCGGGACTTTGCAGTGTTCATCGGCGGGCCGAACCCGGCGCTGCGCGACGAGCAACCTTACAGCCCGGCGCATCATGCCGCCGTCTGCCAGAAGTTCGGCGATCCCGCCGCGCTCGACCGGTTCGACACGATCTTCGTGGACTCGATCACCGTCGCCGGGCGGCTGTGTTTCGGCTGGTGCAAGGGGCAGCCCGAGGCCTTCTCGGAAAAGACCGGGAAGCCGGACGTGCGCGGCGCCTACGGGCTGCACGGCCGGGAAATGATCGCCTGGCTGACCCATCTCCAGCACACGCGGGCGAAGAACGTGTGGTTCGTCGGGATCCTCGACGAGAGGCTCGACGACTTCAACCGCAAGGTCTTCCAGCCGCAGATCGACGGCTCGAAGACCGGGCTCGAACTGCCGGGGAAGGTCGACGAGGTGATCACCATGGCGGAACTGAAGTCCGAGGGCGGCGAGCCCTACCGGGCCTTCGTCTGCCAGACGATCAACCCTTGGGGCTTTCCGGCGAAGGACCGTTCCGGCCGTCTGGACCGGATTGAGGAGCCGCATCTCGGCCGCCTGATGGCGAAGATCCGGACGCCCGTGAGCCCGGCCTCCGCCCGGCTGACCTACACCCCGCCGCCTGCCGATCCGGCTCCGGCCGATCAACCCAACCCGCAATCCTGATCAGAGAAGGAGGTTCCCCATGGGTTCCTGGAACGATTTCAACGACGCGCAGTCGAACACCAACCTCATCCCGAAGGGCACGCTGGCCAAGGTGCGCCTGACCATCCGGCCCGGCGGCTTTGACGACGCCTCGCAGGGATGGACCGGTGGATACGCGACCCGCGGCTCGACCGGCGCGGTGTATCTCAACGGCGAGTTCACGGTGACCGAGGGCCAGTTTGCCCGGCGCAAGATCTTCACGCTGATCGGGCTTTACAGCCCCAAGGGGCCGGACTGGGGCAACATGGGGCGCGGCCTGATCCGCGGCATGCTGAACTCGGCACGCGGGATTTCTGACAAGGACCAGTCCCCGCAGGCTCAGGCGGCGCGGCGGATTGGCGGCTTCGCCGATCTCGACGGGATCGAGTTCGTCGCCCGGATCGATGTCGGCACGGATGCGAACGGCGACGACAAGAACGAGATCAGGGCGGCCGTCACGCCCGATCACCGCGACTATGCCGCGGTCATGGGCACTGCGGGTCAACAGTTCGGCGGCGCCGGAAACACGCCCCAACAGCCTGCGGCTACCCAGCCCAGCCAGCCCGCGTCCGCCCCTGGCGCCGCCGGTCGGCCGAGCTGGGCGCAGTAAGGGGGAGACCGGCCATGCGCCTGCGCCCCCGCCAGAAGACCTTCGTCGAGCGCAGCGTGGCTGCGCTCGCTTCCCGCGGCAACACGCTGGGCGTGGCGCCCACCGGTGCGGGCAAGACCATCATGCTCTCGGCGGTCACCGGCGAGATGATCGGCGACGGTGCCAAGGCCTGCGTGCTCGCCCATCGCGACGAACTGACCGCGCAGAACCGCGCCAGGTTCCAGCGCGTTGTGCCGGGCGTCGCAACGTCGGTGATCGACGCCACGGAGAAGTCCTGGGGCGGCCAGGTCGCCTTCGCCATGGTGCCGACGCTGGCACGGGCTTCGAACCTGGCCGACATGCCGCGCCTCGACCTGCTGGTCGTGGACGAGGCGCACCATGCCGTCGCCGACAGCTACCGCCGTATCATCGACCGCGTGCGGGAGGCCAATCCCGACGCCCGCATCTTCGGGGTCACGGCGACGCCGAACCGGGGCGACAGAAAGGGCCTGCGCGAGGTCTTCGATAATGTCGCCGATCAGGTGCGTCTGGGCGAGCTGATCGCCTCCGGCCACCTTGTGCCGCCGCGCACCTTCGTCATCGACGTGGGCGTGCAGGACGAGCTGCGCTCGGTCCGCAAGACCATGTCGGATTTCGACATGGCGGAAGTGGCGGGCATCATGGACCGGGCGCCCGTCACCGACGAGGTGATCCGCCACTGGAAGGAAAAGGCGGGCGACCGGCAGACCGTGGTGTTCTGCTCCACCGTCGCCCACGCCGAACACGTCACCGAGGCGTTCAGGGCAGCGGGCGTTTCCGCCGCGCTGATCCACGGCGATCTGGCGGCCGAGACCCGCAAGGCGATCCTCGCCGACTACGCCGCGGGGGACATCCGCGTCGTCGTCAACGTCGCGGTGCTGACCGAGGGATGGGACCATCCACCCACCTCCTGCGTCGTGCTGCTGCGGCCGAGTTCCTACAAGTCCACGATGATCCAGATGGTCGGGCGCGGGCTTCGCACCGTCGATCCCGAGGAACACCCCGGCATCGTCAAGACCGACTGCGTCGTGCTGGATTTCGGCACCTCGAGCCTGATCCACGGCACGCTGGAACAGGATGTCGATCTCGACGGCAAGACCGAGACCGGCGAGGCGCCAACCAAGACCTGCCCCGGCTGCGGCGCCGATATTCCGCTGGCCGCCATCGAGTGCCCGCTCTGCGGCGAGGCGTTCCCGCGGGAGGACGAAGAGGCCGGTGAAGGTGGCGGTGCCGCGCCGCTCTCGGGCTTCATGATGACCGAGATCGACCTGCTGAAGCGGTCCAGCTTCGCTTGGGTCGACCTCTACGGCACGGACGATGCGCTGATGGCCACCGGCTTCGCAGCCTGGGGCGGCATCTTCTGGCTGGACGGGGTCTGGTACGCCATCGGCGGCGCGAAGGGCGAACGCCCCCATCTGCTGGGTGTTGGCGAGCGCACCGTCTGCCTCGCGCAGGCCGACGACTGGCTGAACACCCACGAGACCGACGAGAGCGCCTTCAAGACGCGCTCCTGGCTGCGCCAGCCGCCGACCGAAAAGCAGTTGCAATACCTGCCGCCCGAGTGCCGGCACGACTTCGGCCTGACGCGCTACCGCGCCTCCGCGCTGATGACCTTCGGCTTCAACAAGCGCGCAATCCGGCAGCTGATCGACACGGCAGCCTCTCCCGAACGGAGGGCGGCATGACTCATGTCCACATCCACCCCCATCACGGCCGACGACCGGCGGCGGCTCTGGCATCCGCGTGGAACGCTCTGTGCTGTCTGCCGTCAACCCACCCGTGGTTTTGGCTGGTTCGATCCGCACCGGTCGAAGCGGCCCCGGCCCTCTGTCTGGTTCTGCTCGATGCCCTGCCAGTCCTTCTGGTCGCGCTTGGCGCGGGAGCGTTTCGCCATGGTTGACCTGACCAAGGAAGAGCGCGCCGCGATCACCGCCACCATGAAGCGCGTCGCCCTGCTGATGGACGAGATCGGCTGGGCCACCCCGCTCGGCGATCTGACCGAGGCCCAGGTGCGCGCGCTGATCGAGGAAGCCGTCGAGGGCTTCCGCGAGGCCATGTCCGACATCGCCCGGGCGCAGACGCCGGAGGTACCGTTCTGATGCTGGACTATAACCGCCGTTCCAGCTTCGCCGACCGGGTCAACGCCGCCGTCGATCGGGCGCTTACCGCCGATCAGGCCATGCGGCCGCCCCGCGACTATCTCGGCGGCTCGCGCCTCGGCCATGCCTGCGAGCGAGCGCTGCAGTTCGAGTTCACGGCGACGCCGAAGGACGAGGGCCAGGACTTCAGCGGCCAGTCGCTGCGCATCTTCGCTATCGGCCATGCGCTCGAGGATCTGGCCGTCGCCTGGCTGCGCGGCGCGGGCTTCGACCTCTACACCCGCAAGGGCAACCGACCCGATGGCGGCCAGTTCGGCTTCTCGGTCGCGGGCGGGCGCATCCGGGGCCATGTCGATGGCATCGTCGCCGCGGGCCCTGAGGGCTTCGAGCTTGCCGTTCCCGCGCTCTGGGAATGCAAGACGATGAACACCAGGAACTGGCGCGCCTGCGTGAAGGACGGCGTCACGAAGTCGAAGCCGGTCTACGCCGCCCAGATCGCGCTCTATCAGGCCTACATGGAAGGGACGGTCCCCGGCATCTCTGCCGCGCCCGCCGTGTTCACCGCGATCAACAAGGACACGGCCGAGCTGCACCACGAGCTGGTGCCCTTCGACGCCGATCTCGCGCAGCGCATGTCCGACCGGGGCGTGCGGATCCTGCAGGCGACCGACGCGGGCGAGTTGCTGCCACGGGTCGCGGCCAATCCCGACTTCTTCGAATGCCGGTTCTGCTCCTGGGCGGATCGGTGCTGGGGGCTCGAACCATGAGCGACGACGGCATCCTGCATTTCAACCCGTGGATGGACTTCAACGACGGGCCGCCGTCCGAGAACCCCTTCGGCTGCGATCCAGACCCCGAGCAGATCGCCATCTTCCTCGACACCGTGTTCAGCTGGTGCGAGGGGTTGATCCCGCTCAGGGGCTTTGTCGACAAGGGTCAGGGCCGGGACGGCAAGCCGCACAACATCTGGATCCCAGCCGACGACACGGCGCCGGGAAAACTCGCGACCTTTGCTGCGTGGGCGAACCGCGAGGGCGCCGCCGTCTACGTCATACCCGGCACGGTCGAGGAACAGGGCCAGGCCCGCGCCGCCGATGTGCTGCAGATGCAGGCCCTCGTCGTCGATCTCGACGCTGGTGACATCCCGGCCAAGCTCGACCATGTCACCCGCCACATCGGAACGC
Source organism: Ruegeria alba (assembly GCF_022321465.1). Classification (NCBI taxonomy): domain Bacteria; kingdom Pseudomonadati; phylum Pseudomonadota; class Alphaproteobacteria; order Rhodobacterales; family Roseobacteraceae; genus Ruegeria; species Ruegeria alba. Next base: position 34,221 of record NZ_JAKOEM010000030.1, read on the forward strand.
CGACCCTCATCATCGAAAGCGGCGGGCGGACGCCGGAGGGCGCGGCGAAGCTTCATGTCTGGTGGAAACTGACCGAGCCCGCCGAGGGCGATGACCTGGCCACCCTCTGCCGTTTGCGCGGCGACATCGCCGTGAAGGTCGGCGGCGACACGCATTTCCGCTCGGCGCACCAGCCGATCCGGGTGCCGGGCACCGTCTATCACAAGCACGGCCATCAACGCCTCGTGCAGATCCGCGAACATCGCGACGTCGAGGTCGACCTTGCGGATTTCGCCGAACGGGTCGCCGAGATGCCGCCGCTGCCCGGCGTGGGCTTCGCCAGCGACGTTGCCGCGCCGACCGCGAAGCCCGGCATCGACGCGGTGCTCACCACTCCGGTGCGTGAAGGCGCGGTCGACGACTGGTCCCGGTTCCAGGGGGCCAGTGCCGCCATCGGCCATTATGTCCGTCTTGTGCACGAGGGCCGCCTCGACCCCTTCGCGGGCTGGGAGGCGATCTGCGGCTACAACGCCGCAATGCTGCGCCCGTCCTGGCCGCTCGATCGGCTGATGGCCGAGTCCGAACGGCTCTGGGCGCTGCATGTGAAGCGCAACGGCCCGCCGCTCCTGCGCGCAGCCCACGCCAATGCCCCGGCCAGCCCGGTGCCGACCTTCAGCCTCGGCGTGCTCCTCGACGACAAGAGCCCGATGCCCGAGGACATCATCGGCCCCCGCGTGCTGACGCCGGGCGGTCTCCTCGTGCTGGGCGGCGCGCCCAAGGTCGGCAAGAGCGACTTCCTGATCTCCTGGCTCGTGCATATGGCCGCTGGCGTGCCGTTCCTCGGCTTCACGCCGCCCCGACCGCTGCGCGTGTTCTATCTGCAGGCGGAGATCCAGTATCACTACCTGCGCGAGCGCATGCAGCAGATCGCGCTGCCTACCGCCGTGATCGCCGCCGCGCGCGACACCTTCATCGCCACCCCGAAACTTAAGCTGTTGCTCGACGCGGAGGGCGTCTCCCGCGTGGCCGAGGCGATACGGGCCGCATTCCCCGACGCGCCGCCCGACATCATCGTCATAGACCCGATCCGCAACCTCTTCGATGGCGGGCCTGAAGGGGGCGGCGAGAACGACAACACCGCCATGATGTTCTTTTTGAAGGATCGCGTCGAACTCCTGCGCGAGGCCGTCAATCCGGATGCGGGCGTCATCCTCGCCCACCACACCCGCAAGTCGTCAAAACAGCAGGTGAAGGACGACCCGTTCCTTGCCCTGTCCGGCGCCAGTGCGCTCAGGGGCTTTTACACCTCGGGGCTGCTCATGCATCGGCCGGATGAGGACAGCACCGTCCGCAGGTTGGAAATCGAACTGCGCAACGGCCCCGCGTTGCCCGGCAAGCTCATCGACAAGGTGAAGGGCGAATGGGTCGAGCTGAACCCGATGAACGAGCGCCTGGTGCGCAAGGAGGTCGGCGCCAAACTCGATGCCGAACGGCTGCGCAAGCATGATGTCATCCTCGGCATGCTGCTGGATGAGGCGGCGAGCGAGCGCCTCTACACCGCGATGCAATTCGCCGAGACCTTCGAGAACCGGGGCGGTCTGGGCAGCAAGCATACGATCCGCGAGCGCCTCAGCGTGCTGGCGACCAAGGGCTTCGTGAAGTTCCTGCGCGATCCCTCGGGGTTCGGCTTCCCCGTCACCCGGTCACGGTTCGGCTACCTCTGCGTCGAGGGCATGCAGTTCGGCGCGCCCGTCGAGCATGTCGATCCGGACACCGGCGAGGTCACCACAACCGCCCGTCCGGTCCTGCCCAGCCACTTCAAATGCCCCCAGTCCGGGCTCTGCCTGCAGGTCGAAAACCCCGCCGTCTGGGTCTACCCGGAGGGGCTGGAGGGCGACCTCACTCATATGAGTGAGGCCTGACTCATATGACAGCGGCATGTGTGACTTCAATAAAATCAATGGGTTACGATATGATATGTCTTAGGCGCCCATGTCATGACCGAAGATTTTTCGAGATCATTTTTATGAATGATTTCAGCACCTTGGCTGCCTCGGAACAGTTAGGTGCTAAACCCCCATACTACGTATGGGGAGGCCACCCCTTGGGGTTGGCCTCTCCTCCCGTACGTCAGGGCCGATTGCGCGGGCCACCTGAGCCTCCCCCAGCTTTCCGATGCGACGACGGCGGACCACCTCGGCCGACACCTCGGCCGCCATCGTCTTCCCCGAGCAGCCAATCATAAGAGGAGACCACTCATGGCTGATATGACTCTCCCGAACGTCACGTCCGACGTACCCCTGAAAAGTCCGACGCCCCCGGCGCCGACCCGCACGATCCTCGCCCTTGATCTCGGCACCACCACCGGCTGGGCCCTGCGCGGTTATGATGGTCTGATCACCACCGGCACGGCCAGCTTCAAACCCGGGCGCTATTACGGCGGTGGCATGCGCTATCTGCGCTTCACCAACTGGCTGACGGAACTGGACCGGTTGTCCGGTCCGATCGCGGCGATCTGGTTCGAGGAAGTGCGTCGTCACGCGGGCACCGATGCGAGCCACATCTACGGGGGTCTGATGGCCTCGCTGACCAGCTGGGGCGAATTGCGTGGCATTCCTTACGAAGGCGTGCCCGTGGGCACCATCAAACGCCATGCTACAGGCCATGGCAATGCGAACAAACAAGCCATGATCGCGGCGGCCCGAGCCCGTGGCTACAGCCCGGCGGATGACAACGAGGCTGACGCAATTGCCATCCTGCACTGGGCCCTTGAGACCCAAGGCGGTGTGGCATGAGGCTCTACCCCAAGGGCTATGGCGGCCACCGCCGCGATCCCGAGACGGTCAAGCGGGAGGGTTGGCATGAACAGCATGTACTGGCCGTGTCGCTGGACGACCCGCGACTGACCTGGCCTGAGCGCGAAATCGTCCGTCAGCTTGGCGAGAAGCTTTACGGCAAACGCGCTGCAGGTGGGGAGGTGCGTCATGGCTGACCACATCTGGACCGCCGAGGATGTCGCCGATCACTTCGAGGAGGCGTTTCGCACCCTGCGAAAGCTGCCGCCCGTGAAGGTGCAGGGCTACTTCAACGCCTGGCCTCAGATCGTGCGGTCGGAAAAGGAGATCCTCGCGATGGAGCCCGAGCCCATGCGCGTCTGGCCCTCGGCCGCCGCGATCACCCGGCTCGAGCAGACCTTCGACTGGGTGCTGTGGCTCGGCGAAGACGAACGCCGCCTGATCTGGTGGCGGGCGGCCCGGCGGCCCTGGAAGGAGATCACCTACGAGCTGGGCGTCGACCGTAGCACCGCATGGCGGCAGCACAAGCTCGCGCTGACCAAGATCGCGAGCCGACTCAATGCTGCAGCTGCATGAAGTGTTGCAACACTTTTGTTTTCGACAGCTGCAACAAAATCATGCTATACGAAGCATATGATGGGGAGAGTGCGTCGCAGAGACGTCTCTCCCCGTTTTCGTTCCGGATTTGGGTGGTTCGAAGCGGTGAAACGGTGACCGGTTTTTCGAAAAAACTGTCTCCGCTCAAAGTGTTGAGAAACCTAACCCGTTGAAATTGAACGGTTCCTTTCCGGGCTCAAACGTATGCTGGGGGGCTTGGCGCGACGCTTTCCCAGTGACACCTTGAAAAACACCCGTTTCGTTTCGCTTTGCGCTCAAAACCAACAAAACAAGGGCCTGACGGCCTGAATACCCCCGCCTGAACCGAAACGGGGGGCGGACCCCATTTCGTTTTTCGGACCAGACCCGTTTCGCGCATCAAGCATCCCCAAGGACATCACCATGGACGTCGTCGACCTTCCGCTCGAGCAGATCATTCCCTATGCGCGCAACCCGCGGCGCAACGAGCAGGCCATTGCCACGGTCGCCGCCTCGATCCAGGAATTTGGCTGGCGACAGCCCATCGTCGTGGACGAGGCGATGGTCGTTCTGGCCGGGCACACCCGGCTGGAAGCGGCGCGCAAGCTTGGGTTCAAGACAGCCCCGGTACATGTCGCCAAGGGGCTGACCGCGTCCCAGGCCCGCGCCTTCCGGATCATGGACAACCGCTCGAGCGAGAATGCCGAGTGGGACAAGGACCTCTTGAACCTCGAACTGGCCGATTTGCTGGAGGCGGATTTCGACCTCGGGCTGACCGGCTTCACCGAGGACGAGTTGAACGGGCTGATGTCGAGCCTTGAGGAAGGGACCGGCCCGCAGGAGGGCGAAGACGAGATCCCGGAGACACCGGAAGATCCCGTCAGCCGGCCCGGAGATCTCTGGGTCCTCGGCAACCATCGGCTCCTTTGCGGTGACAGCACGGTCGCCACGGATGTCGAGCGGGTGCGGAACGGCGTTTCGCCGCTCCTGATGTGCACAGATCCACCCTACGGTGTGGAATATGACCCCTCCTGGCGCAATCAGGCGGGAGCGGCCAAGACCAGGCGAACTGGCAAGGTGCTGAACGATGACCGCGCCGACTGGCGCGAGGCCTGGGCGCTGTTCCCCGGCGATGTCGCCTATGTCTGGCACGGCGCGCTGCACGCGGCGACCGTGGCGGAAAGCCTCGAGGTTGCGGGCTTCACCATCCGGTCCCAGATCATCTGGGCCAAGGACCGGCTGGTCCTGAGCCGGGGCGATTATCACTGGCAGCATGAACCGGCGTGGTATGCCGTGCGCAAATCCGGCAAGGGCCATTGGGCAGGCGACCGGAAGCAGACGACGCTCTGGCACATCTCTGGCAAGGACCAGGACGAACAGACCGTCCACGGCACCCAGAAGCCCGTGGAGTGCATGCGTCGGCCGATCCTGAACAACTCAAGCCCGGGTCAGGCGATCTACGAGCCCTTCATGGGATCGGGCACGACACTGATCGCGGCCGAGACCACGGGCCGCGTCTGCCTCGGTATCGAGCTGAACCCGGCCTATGTCGATGTGGCCGTCCAGCGCTGGCAGAAGTTCACAGGGAAACAGGCCATGCTGGATGGCGATGGGCGCAGCTTCGACGAAATCTCGACCGCTCAGCCGCCTGGGGCGTCAGACGCGGCATAGAAGCGAATGTCCGCAATCGCCACGTCCGCCTC
>NZ_JAKOEM010000031.1:0-35819 GCF_022321465.1 Ruegeria alba
CCTTCGATGAGGTCATCAACACCCTGCCGTGTCCGGAAATCGGACATGGGATTGAGGCAAAAGCCGTGTCCGGTTTTCTGCCAAAGCCGTGTCCGGAAAATCGCGAAAGCCGTGTCCGAAATCCGGACACTAACCTTGTAAGAGAACCACTAAGTAAACCAGTAAAGGAGGAGGAGGGCGCGCAAGCGCGCGCAGAGATCTCTGATCGGTTTTTTGGGGACCTGCTCCAGGCGCTGGGCCTCGACCCTGCCGCCCTGCCTGGCTGGTGGCAGGGCTGGCCGCCCCGGCAACACGTCCAGCGCTGGCGCGACGCGTTGGGGCTCACCGAGGCCGAGATCATCGCCACGGCCCAGGCCACCCGCCACGACCATCCCGAACCACCCGATGGACCGAAGGCGCTCGACCGCGCCATGCAGCGCGCCGCCCAGCGCAAGGCGGATGATGCCAGCCGGAAACGCCGGAAAGGCAAAACCGGAATGTCAGCACCAGCGGCAACGCCCAGCGCCGATGTGACAGCCTTCTATGCCGCCTGGGTGAACTCAGACAGCCATCTGCCGGCCTGCGCCATCAGCAACACCATGCGCAACACCATGCTGGCCCGCGGGCTCGTGACAACGGACCGGATGCGGGAACGCGGGGTGCTGTGAATGACCAAACTCGAGGGACCAAAACCATGAGTTACCAGGGACGGATCGACCGCACGGGCGGCACGAGGGTGAAACGGGCGCTGGGCGTGATGGCGGCGCTGGAATGGGCCTTCCGAGTCGAAAAGGCGCAACTCGAGCTGCCGGTTTCACAGGACGCAAACGAAGAGGGCTTTGGCTTCGGCCTCGAATATGTCCTGCTGCACCGCGCGGCGCTGGGCTGCAAGATCGACGGCGGTCAGCACAAGATCGGAACCTACACCCACGAGGATGCGGAGGTGATCGCTGCAACCGTGGCCGGCATGCCGGACAGCTTAGGCGGCAAGCGCATGGCGATCCGCGTGGCAGAACTGGCGCGGGCCGGACTGACGCCCGACTGGATGCCAGGGGCCGTTCCGCGCTGCGTTCCGGTCGAAGTGAAGCGCAATCAGCATGGGGAACGGGCGACCACGGTGGTAGTCGGGACCGAGCGTGTGCTGTCCCGCGGCAAGTGGCGGACGATGGATGTGCTGGCCTGTCCGGTCACCTACGTTCCGCACCCGCAGCAGATCGAGGCGGCGCGGCGTGCCTACGAGGACTGGTGGCAAGCGCTGGGCTGGATCCGGGATGGGCTCGCCGACGGGGGCATGCTGCGCGCAATCGAGGTGACGGAAACGATGCCGAAGGTAAGGCCGTGGCAGCGCAGGTGATGGGGGACAACGACCGTAAACAACCGGTCCCTGGGCCCAGCACAAACGCCCGCCGAGCGGAGTTTTCCGATTCTCCTTGAAACTGTGAAGCGTCGCAACTTCAGCTTCCTCAGTCCCAACGGGATGGACAACCTCTTGAAAGCTCACACCTAGGTGGAGGCCAGCGGCCAGCTTCGCCAACATTTTAGGCGGAACGAACAACATCAGCGTGCGATGATAAATACTACCGGTGTCACTTCAGGTGGATGACCTGCAGTGTAATGGTTCCAATGGGCTCGGCGTCGGATGATAGTGCTTCATCCAGCACTGCCATCAGATACAGGAACACATCTACAACAGGCGAAAGCGCATGCACCAAGGACGCAAGGTCAATCACGCCCATGAGAGCAAAGTCCAAAGCGATCACGACCGCCAAAACCATGTAGAGAGCAGCCAATGCCGATACGCCACCGATGTATGCAAATATTCGAAGGAACATTCCCAATGCCACCGCTGGCTATCCGCTGGCGAAAGTCGAACCCCGGTGAACGCTCGTCATCTGCATCGGGAGTTCTTCAGTTGCTTCATCTCTGATGGCGTCGATCTTGGCCTGGGCGACCTCGGCGGCAGCTTGATCGGCGTATTTCGTAACGACCAGAAAACTCAGGTCTCCCGTCCTGACCATGTCGACGCTCTGTGCGCCCAGCGCCATAACCATCGGAACGTACTTGTCGCGGGCAAGCCCCTCCATTGCATCGGTCCAGTCGGTCGTATCCCAATGTGAAACAGAAATGTACGACATTGCAGTCGCCCCTTATGAGTTTGCTCTCGGCTGAGATTAAGGCGTTCAGAGTACCACATCGCCCAAGTTTACCTTAGGGAAATATTGTTAGCGGTTGGCGTCGAACCTGCAGGAAGAAGCGCAGCTTTTCTTTTTTCAGGTTTTGGAACTAGGCTGGACAACGACTTGAAAGGAGATGCCGAAGTGACGGCAGCACAGCCAGAGTTCGCTTACCGCTTGCCGCGTTTCGTGAAGTGCTATCTGAACTTTGGCCTCGAAGGTAAGGTAAGGCGCGAGCAGCGCCGCCAATTCATGTGCAACGCGATCATGCTCATCTACACCATAGCATCGATTGTACATGTAGTAGCGTTTCTTTCCATCGATTCATCCCTCTGGCCGGCAAGCGTCACTGCTTTCACCATCGGATTTGTATTTCTTATCTCTCCTTTTCTTTATTCAGCGATTCCTGATTTGACTGTGCTTGGTTGGTCTAGTGTTATCGGGGGTCTTTTTACTCTTCAGACGTTTTTGATCGGAAATCAAAGCGGCATGTACCTCTACATGTTGCTGACGCCAATTTTGTGGCTGCCTATTCTGGGTGCAGAAAGGGTCTGGCGCGTGGCGCTGGTAACATTCGGGGCTATCTTACTGATATTGATCTGCTTGAACTATGCAGATGACCCTTGGCTGGCCGTCGCCAATTACCCAGCATTCGCGCGAGGGATGCAAGTGTCCGCTGTAGCTTGGACGGCTGGTTCGATGCTGATTATTGGCTACTTGGCCTTTTTCCGCGCCGAAACTGCCGAAGACGCTCTTGAGGCCGAACACGCGCGCTCAGAGGCGCTGCTCTACAACCTCTTGCCCACCGAGATCGCCGCCCGTCTGAAAGACGCGCCCAATCAGACCATCGCAGACAACCTCGACCACACCGCGATCCTCTTTGCCGATATCGTAAACTTCACCCCCCGCTCTGCCCGGATGGCCCCGAACGATCTGGTGAGCTTTCTGAACCGCATCTTTTCCACCTTCGACGAGCTTGCCGCCAAGCACGGGCTGGAGAAAATCAAGACCATCGGGGATGCCTACATGGTTGCCGCCGGGCTGCCGCAGCCGGTCGACCGGCCAGTGCATCGCATCGCCAAAATGGCCTTCGACATGCTCGCCACCCTGCGTGCCCTCTCGGATGAATTGGGCGAAGAGATCGAGATCCGTATCGGCCTGCATACCGGCCCTGTGGTCGCGGGCGTGATCGGGCACCAGAAACTGTTCTATGACGTCTGGGGCGACACGGTGAACACGGCCAGCCGGATGGAGAGCCACGGCGTGCCCGGCCGCATCCAGGTGACAGCGGCGGCCAAGTCGGAACTGGAGGGTGATTACACTTTCGAGCCTCGCGGCACAGTTATAATCAAAGGGATGGGAGAGGTGAAGACGTGGTGGCTGTTGCAAAAGACCTGACTTACCTCGCTAGATTGGTCTAGGCTCGGCGTATTCAGTCAAGGAGGCCCCGGACTTGGCGAAGGATCAGTCCGAGTTCAATCTAATATTGCCACGCTGGTTGGCTTGGTATTTAGGCAATGTGTTGGAGGGCAAACCTCCGCGACAGCAAAGGCGGGAATTAACCGTAAGATTGGCCGGCGCGTTCGGAATAGTCAGTTCGACTGTTCACGGTGTCTATTACTTGCTTCACGACTCCTCGCTTTGGCCAGCCTCGGCCGGAAGTGTCGTACTCGGTACAACTTGCTATTTTTTGCCTCGTGTCCTTCGGCTCGGAGAAACCGTCTTCACAATTTTTGTTTCTTTGGTCATCAATGGTTGCTTTGTGTTCTATGCGCATGCGTTGGGCCTACAAAATGGCATTATTCTCTTCTTTCTCATCGTTCCCGCCTTACATGTCTTAATTGTCGGGCCGAAATGGCTTTGGCTCACTGTTCTCTCGATAGCATGTTGTTCACTTAGCATTTTGTACTGCTACCTTACAATTTCAGAACCAGCTTTGCCTGCCGCCAATGACCCGACTTTTCAGTTGGTGACACTGTCAATGGCCGCGGTTGCGCCGATCGCTATTATTGCCGCCTCTGTTTTCTTTTCGGTGTCGCGGGCTGACCGAGCCGAAGACGCCCTCGAAGCCGAACACGCGCGCTCCGAAGCCCTTCTCTACAACCTTCTGCCCTCCGAGATCGCCGCGCGGCTCAAGGCTGCGCCCGATCAGACCATCGCCGACAGCCTGCCCAAGGTTGCGATCCTCTTTGCCGATATCGTCAACTTCACCCCCCGCAGCGCGCAGATGCAACCCGAGGAGATCGTCGAATTCCTCAACCGGATCTTCACCGAATTTGACCACCTTGCCGAAAAGCACGAGCTGGAGAAGATCAAGACCATCGGGGATGCCTACATGGTTGCCGCCGGTATGCCGAACCCCTGCGGCGACCCGGTGCATCGGGTGGCCGCGATGGCGCTGGATATGCACGAGGTTGCAAAAGGTCTACCCGACAATGTCGAGCTGCGCATAGGCCTTCATGCCGGTCCGGCTGTGGCCGGTGTGATCGGCAACCGCAAGCTCTTCTACGATGTCTGGGGCGAGACAGTGAACACCGCCAGCCGTATGGAGAGCCATGGCGAGCCTGGACGCATCCAGGTGACGGCGGCGGCCAAGGCGGAACTGGAGGGCGATTACACGTTCGAGCCTCGCGGCACAGTCATGGTCAAAGGGATGGGAGAGGTGGAGACGTGGTGGTTGTCGGGATCACAAAAATGATCCCTGTATTCCGCCAAATTGGTGAGACGCTCTCCTATACACCGCAAAACCTAAGCCAGCGGACCGCACGCCTCTATCTGTTGTCCAAGATCGGTTATCCGTTGGGCTTGGTTTATCACGCAGTTGCTGTGGTCATGTTCCACCAACTGAATGCGATGCCGCTTGTCTACTACAACATCGTCAGCTTGATCGCGTTTGGCCTTTGCGTTTTCATCACTTTGCGGTTTCGGAACATTACCGTTCCGTTTCTGATTGGCCCCGTCGTGGAAATGCCGGTTCACGCAGGGCTGGCAACATTGGCATTTGGTCTGAATTCGTGCTGGTTTCTCTGGGCATTGACGCCAGCAGTATTGGTTTTCTGGATGCCCATCGAACTTCGCGTCAGAGTAGCTATTAGTTGTTTTTCGGCTTTGATCTTTGTTGCAGTTGGGTTGGTTGGGATACTGTGGGAGCCGTGGTACGAAATCCCGATCTTTTGGCTGTCACTGTTTGTTATTTTTAACCTTGTCGGAAACGCGCTGACGTTTTGCATATTGTTTGCCCTGAACACCGAGGTCGCGGCCAACGCCGAAGATGCGCTCGAAGCTGAGTATGCACGATCAGAGACGCTGCTCTACAATCTGCTCCCAGAAGACATCGCCGCCCGGCTGAAGCTTGAACCAGACCGGACAATCGCCGACAGCCTGCCTAAGGTTGCCATTCTATTCGCCGATATCGTCAACTTCACCCCGCGCAGCGCGCAGATGCAGCCCGAGGAGATCGTCGAATTCCTCAACCGAATCTTCACCGAATTTGACCACCTTGCCGAAAAGCACGGGCTGGAGAAGATCAAGACCATCGGAGACGCCTACATGGTTGCCGCGGGTATGCCCAAACCGGTGGGCGATCCCGTCCATCGGGTGGCGGAGATGGCGCTGGACATGTTGAAGGTTGCAGAAACCTTGCCTGACGCCGTGGAACTGCGCATCGGTTTGCACGCCGGGCCGGCGGTGGCGGGAGTGATCGGCAATCGCAAGCTGTTCTACGATGTCTGGGGTGAAACGGTAAACACAGCCAGCCGTATGGAGAGTCACGGGGAGCCAGGCCGTATTCAGGTGACGGAAGCAGCCAAGGCGGAGTTGGATGGGCGCTACATTTTCGAGTCGCGCGGCACGGTCGAAGTCAAGGGGATGGGGCCCATCGAGACGTGGTGGCTAGCCGAGAGATCAAGATCGGAATAATGCTCAAACTGTTCTCTAGCGGCAAGATGCACAAAGGTCTGCTCTGCATCAAAACGCTGAGCACCCCCCCCCCTCTGGTTCCTCCCCGGCGCAAAACCTATGCGGGGGGGCTCAGCGCGGCACTTCGCTAGCGACTGGATTCCTCACCGGGGAATCCACCTGGAATCCACCCTGCAGATGCCGGCCGGAAATTCGACTCCAAAACAAAGGCTTACGAAATCATGAACTGGCTAAGGTGGCCTCCCGGTCGGAATCCAGGGAATCCACCTTCAGGGAATCCACCCCGGCCGGAAGCCACCCTTCTTGGAAGGCTTTGAATCCACGTCACTTTTCGAATTGACAAAGCTGCCCCTCTTGACCTACCCATTGATCATCGAAGAATAGCGCCCGGAGGGAACCCCTCGCGGGCGCTTTCGTTTTCCCTGCATCCGAGAACTGCCCCATGGACCTCGTCTTCGCGCCGAGCCAGGTTGAATCCTGGCCGATTGCCCGGCTGCGCCCCTATGCCCGCAATGCCAAGATGCACGGCGACGACCAGGTGGCGAAGATCGCCGCCAGCATGGCCAAGTTCGGCTGGACCGTGCCCTGCATGGTGGCCGATGACGGCGAACTGATCGCCGGACATGGCCGGGTACTGGCGGCCACCATGCTGGGGCTGACCGAGGTGCCGGTGATCCGGCTCAGCCATCTCGACGAGGCCGAGCGCCGCGCCTACCGGATCGCCGACAACAAGCTGACGGAACTTGGCGACTGGGACGAGGCCCTGCTGCGCGACGAAATTGCGGGACTGCTGGCCGAGGATTTCGACCTCGATGTTCTCGGCATCAGTGATGACGATCTGGATGCCCTGCTGCGCGACCCCGAGGCGCTGGGCGGCGATGGCCCGGTCGAGGGCGAGGACGATGTACCCGATTTGCCGGTCACGCCGGTGTCGGCGCTGGGCGATATCTGGCAGCTCGGACCGCATCGCCTGATTTGTGGCGACAGCACCAGCGCCGATGTGGTCGGGCGACTGCTGGGCGATGTACGGCCATTGTTGATGGTTACCGACCCGCCCTATGGTGTGGAGTATGATCCCTCCTGGCGCAATCAAGCCGGCGCGGCAAAGACCAAGCGCACCGGAAAGGTGCTGAATGACGACCGGGCCGACTGGCGCGAGGCATGGTCTCTGTTTTCCGGCGATGTCGCCTACGTCTGGCACGGGGCGCTGCATGCTACGACGGTGGCCGAGAGCCTGACAGCGGCGGGTTTTGCCATCCGGTCACAGATCATCTGGGCCAAAGACCGACTGGTGTTGAGCCGTGGGGATTATCACTGGCAGCACGAACCCTGTTGGTATGCTGTGCGTGCCAAGGGCAAGGGCCACTGGGCCGGAGATCGCAAACAGACCACCCTCTGGCAGATCGCCAACCGGGACCAGGACGCCGACACGGTGCACGGCACCCAGAAGCCGGTGGAATGCATGCGCCGGCCAATCCTGAACAACTCCAGCCCCGGCCAGGCAGTGTAAGAGCCTTTCATGGGATCGGGCACAACAATGATCGCGGCCGAAACCACAGGCGGGGTCTGCTTCGGCGTTGAACTCAACCCGGCCTATGTCGATGTTGCCATCGAACGCTGGCAATCGTTCACGGGCGATGAAGCGGTTCTGGCGGAAACCGGCGGGATTTTTGCAGCCCTCAAGAACAGCAGAGCGCGCTCGCCGGTAAGCTGACTTTCCGCCATTCCGGGGGATCGAGTTTCGGAGCCGCCAAAACGATACCGATAAGTCAGTTTGTGGATGGTATGGACACGAGGTCAATCCGGTACACCGTCGCCCTGCCCTCAACCTTCTCAGCGGTGATGGGCAGGCCCAGCTTTTTCTTGAGCGCGCCCGAGATCATCCCCCTCACCGAATGCACTTGCCATGAGGTCGCAGCGACAATCTCTGTGATGGTCGCGCCCTCGGGCCGCTGCAGCATGGCGATGATCTGCGCCTGTTTTGTGCCGGCACGGACGACGATGGGGTTCGAGGCGTCACTGACCTCGGACGCCGCTCCCGTCTCCACCTTCGCCTTGCGCGCCCGGGCGGCCGCACCAGCCACCACCGGCTCGATCCCGATTGTTGCCAGCCCGGCCTCGGTGGTAATGAGCGTGGTGCCGTGACCATCGCCGGTCTCACGCCACAGGGGTTCTCCCTGGCGCAGGTTGGCGTCAACCTCTTCAAGCCAGCCACGGGACATCATCTTGCCGACGACTGTTCTTGCGGCAGCGCCGTGCAGCCCGTCGGGCAGCGGCAGGGCCAGGTTCCCCGGCCGGGCGGCCGCACGGGATAGAATGATGGATTGGGTATCGGTGAGATTTGACATTGGGACCTCCGGGGTTTTGGCGCGCGCCTGGCGCGCCTTCTACGGAGGCAAGCCCCGCTCTCGCGAGGCGCCAGTTTCGCCTTTGGGCGCCTCAGGCGGCGTGTTCGACCTCGCCAAAAAGGAAGTCGGTGATCTTGCGCAGATCGGCGGCGACAGAGTTGAGCGATCCGACGGCGCCCCAGTTGATGGCCTCCTGGTCGAACTCAAAATGGTCGGCGCTGAGGGCTTTCAGACGATCGAGCATCACGTCGATCTCGGTCTTGGCGGCGATGAAGGCGCTCAGGGCCTCGTCGTTGCTCCGGGTCTTGCGGCAGGTGGTCATGGCGGGTCATCCTTGGGTGAGTTGCATCGTTTTCTTGCGATCAGACTCGCTCTGTCGCGCCGATCTATCAACTCAAATCCGAATGATATCATCGGCTTGAGTGGAGCATTCTGGCCATGCAAGAGATGAGCGAGCGAGAGTATGCCGCCCATTCCGGACTGTCGCGCGGCGGCGTGCAGAAGGCCCGCCGGAACGGGCGGCTGGTGCTCTTCGACGATGGCTCGATCGATGCAGACGGCTCGGATGTGCGCCGGGCAGATATGACCGACCCCGACCAGCAGCGCCGATCGCTGGGCGAGGACGGATTGATCAGCGGTCCGGGTGAGACCTCGTCTTATCTGAAAGCGCGCACGGCGCTGACGGTCTACCAGGCGCAGGAACGCCAGCTTGCGATCCAGAAGAAGAAAGGCGCGCTGGTCGACCGGGCGCGGGCGGAAACACTGGTGTTTCGCCTCGCGCAGCAAGAGCGGGATGTCTGGGTCACCTGGCCCGGGCGGGTGGCGGCCCTGTTGGCGGCGCAGATCTCGGCGGAGGTGGAACGACAGACCGGGATATCGGTGACGATCGAAACCGCGCTCATGAGGCAGATCCTCGACATTGCGCCGTGACAGGGGAAATCTGACGTACAACATCACCACCAGACAAATGATCTCTGGGCTGATGTGGAAATATTTGAACAGATCAGGTTTCGGTGCGCCGAGAGCCCACGAGAGCGCCCTGCCCGTCTGAACCGGATTTCTTCTGACACCGCCGTCTGGAGCCGACAAGATCCTCAGCTGCCATAGTCCTCGACCAGCAGCGGTTGCATCGAATAGCTGACATAAACCGGAGCCTGTCCGTCGACATAGCCAACCGTCTGAACCGAACTCTGGGCGACCATGGTCCCGGTGATCCATACGGGGGTGAAGAGACCGTTCACCTCGATGCCCTGGGGATACACGACATGGACGATCTGGTTGGCGGGCGGAGGCGGAGTATGGATGCAGGCGCCGACCGTAGGCACGAGGAGAAACTCGACGACCTTACGACCCTTGAATTCCAGGGGCAGAACATAGCCCGGCAGACGGACGCTCATGCCAACGAGGTCTTCGTTCACCTCGGTGGCCGCGGCTTCACGTTCTTCCATGATCGCGAGGCGCGCGGCGAACAACCCGTCGACATCGAGGCCCTCCTCGGCCAATTGTTTGCGCAATGCTTGCGCTTCGGCGCGGGCTTCAGCGTCATCGCTCCGCTCGGCCCGTGCCTCGAACCGCAGGATCTGGCGGAGGCTGTCCATCTGGTCGCCGGTGAGGTTCTCGAACGGGTTCTCGATTACGGCGGCTGGAGGCGAGAGCGTATCCCAGGAGATTTCCCGCGGATCAGACGCTTGTACGAGACCCGGAGGAACGGAAAGCGAGAATATCAAGACGAGGCGGGCGAACATGGTCATGCAAATATCCCCTTGATTTATCATAGCCGAACCGACAGTCCGTCGGCCAGCGTCATGCGATAGACCCGAATTGCCGGGACAAGCGAGGCAATGAGCCCGGCGCAGAAGATGAGGAAAAGGGTGGGCAATTCGCGCATACCGAACACATTCAATCCCAATCGCAGACCGAAACGGGCGGATAGGATCGGGTCGGTCACGAACGTGGCCACCGTGAGCAGAACAAGGCCAAGGATCAGCCCCGCCGCGGTGAGGACGGCGGCTTCCGTGACGATCAACGTGAAGATACGCGTTGGTGTGGCCCCAACAGACCGCAGGATCGCGAATTCTCGGCGGCGGGTGTCGAGGGTCGCAGAGAGCATCACCACCATGCCGATCATTCCTGCCAAGGCCACGGCCCAAGCCATCAGTCGCATCGCGCGCTCCGCCGTCCCGGTGATCCCCCAAAGCTCGGCGAGCGCGACCGCCGGGAGGACTGCGCTCAACGCATCAGAGGGGCGTTCGTTGACGGCCCGTTGCAGGCCGAGGACATTGGTCCGATCAATCAACCCAACGTAGACAGCATTGATCCGGTCCGGTTCGTGACCGTGTCCGGCCTCCGTGCCTTCGGGGTCGCCATGATCTTCGTGGTCCTCATGCGCTTCGTGGTCGCCATGATCTTCATGGTCGTCGTGCGCGTCATCCTCACCATGGCCGTCGGCGGGCATAACGGTCGAGTCCAGGGGGTCGGCCAGCGGCGCGTCTTCTTGCGCATGCAGGGCGTCGAACCCTTCGAGCGTGACGAAGACCATCCGGTCGACGGCGGTGCTCGTCGGCGCGAGCACGCCCGATATGGTGAAGGGCGCGTCGTAGTGCAGGTCGAAGGAAACCTCGCCCGCGCCGTGGGCGTTGACGATCACCGCACCGAGGGCATAGCCGAACCGTGCCGCGACCTCGGCCCCGACCACGGCGGCATCCGCCCCGTCACCGGAAAGGAACGTGCCTGCGGCGAGGGAGAGAGGTTGACCGCCAGAGTGTCGGAAATGCTCGAAATACGATGCATCCGTCCCGATCACCGGATAGCCGCGATGATTGTCGCCCATCTGGATCGGAACCGCCCAGGCCACCTCGGGCCGATCTTCCAGCCACTCGAAGCTGTCCCATGTCATGCCCGTCCCGGTGCCGCCGACGCCGAAGACGGAGGCCATCAGGATCTGCACCGGATTGCCGCGCGGCGCCACGATCAGGTCGATCCCTGACGCGGAGTTGGCAAAGCTGTCGCGCGCGCCGTCCCGGAGCCGCTCGACACCGAGGATCAGCGCGACGCTGAGGCTGATGGCCAGCACAGTCAGGCCGGCCACGAAGCGGCGGTTCCACAGGCTGCGCAGGCTGAACACTAGCATCAGGCCGCGCCCCCGTTGAGGGCGACGAAATCAACACTGCGGTCGAAATGATGCTCCAGGCTGCGGTCATGGCTGACGAAGAGCAGCGCGCTGCCCGCTTCGGCGCATTCCCTCGCCAGCAGATCGACAAAGACCGCCTTGGCCGCCTCATCGAGCGCCGAGGTCGGCTCGTCCGCCAGGATCAGGTCCGGCTTGCCGATCAGCGCGCGCGCGGCGGCAACCCGTTGTTGCTGGCCCACGCTGAGTTCGTTGGCTGGCTTGGATACCAGGGACGGATCCGACAGGCCCAATTCGTCGAGCAGATGTCGGGCCGTTCCCGCAGGATCCTCACCCGCGCGCGCAAGCCGACGCTTGGAAAATGTACAGGGCAGAAGGACGTTCTCGAGCGCGCTCAGCCACGGAATCAGATTGAACACCTGAAAGATCATGCCGATATGGTCCACCCGGAACCGATCCCGCGCACCGCCATTCAACGCGCCTATGTCGTTGTTCGCGACCAGGATAGCCCCCGGTGAAACATCCACCACGCCTGCGATAGCTGAGAGGAGCGTGGATTTTCCGCACCCGCTGGGGCCAAACAAGAAATTCCGCTCACCCTGAGCCAGCGACAGGTTTGGTATGCGCAGCGTCGCTTTTTCCGACCCGGGCCAATTGAAAGTCAGGTTTTCGACGTGCAACGCCCTCATTCGATACCCCCCCTCGGTTTTTTTGACACAGCCCCAACAGGGTTAGAATACTGCTCTCAAACGTACTCCGAAGACCGCGATGGCGTCAGAGCTCGGATCGCCGATCGGATTCACAACATATTGAACCTGAGGCGTGATCTGGAAGAAATCGTTCAGATCATAACGGTAAAACGCTTCCAGCGTGTACTGATTCAGCGAACTTCCAGGTGCACGTCCCCAATTCAATCCAAGGCCGGCTAAGTCCTTACCACCGCGTGCCTCGTATGCAGTCGCAAAGCTGATCGAACGATCCAGCGCAGTACCACCACCGTTTGCATAACCGACGCGAAACGTACGATGCCAGGAACCGGAACGGCCGCTTGCGGCAAATGAGACACCATGACCCTCCGGAACGCCGGCTGCAGTGCGTTCATCAACCTGCCAGACTGTAAGCTGCAAGAGCCGATCAAAGAGTGCCCCCCAATCAGGGGTCCAGCCGATTGCGAAATGCTTGAAGGTTTCGCCGGTCTCGAAAAGGTCTTTTGCGCTTCGACCTGGGTCAGATGGATCACCATTTGCGTGTGCGAAACCAGCCAGAATGACCCAATTATTATCGACCCGCCACCTGAGTGCAGCGCCCAAACCCTGACTGGGGGCCGGAAAGGTTGATTGCTGCTGAAACTCAAGATTTGTAAACGCCGTCCAGGGGTTCGCCAGCCCATCGACATTCACATAGTCGGTGACATCGACCTGTCCGATCACGAAACTGCCGCGACCGCTCGCAAAGCGCTGGCGCCAATAGAAATTGGTCAAGACCCAGCCCGCATCGCTGAAGGTGGATGAGAACAGACCGGCATACCCAAGAGACGGCCCAAGCGCCTGTGTGGACATCCTGTTTCCGATGGCGGATCGGTTCTCGACCTTGAAAACCAACGTACCGTCGTTCGACGTGTTCTGACCCACGGCCCTCCATGTGCCATAGAGGCGAAACGCATTCGAAGATGCGTCAGAAGGTTTTTTGCCGGAATTCGTGCCCAAGTATTGGATTTGATTGTCGATACCGAAGGAGACGCCGGCTCGAGCTTCGAAGTTCTTTCTCTGGGCGATTGCCCCCTCAAGGAGACCAGTTCTCTGACCCTCGGCCTCAGCCGCGAGTGTGCCAGCTACACTGAGGCGCGACTCGAATCCGAGGTTCTCCAAGCTTTGTGCAAGCGGTTGCGCCGGATATGCGAAAAGCAACAAAAGAGAAAAAATCACCAGTCCCGCCCTGCTCCTGCAGGGACGAGGGCCGAGCAAAGACCCAGGTTGCGCAAAGATCATCTGTCAGCGCCCAAAGGAATTAAGTTGGTGAAACACATCCAGGCTTCGTTTCAGGCTGTTCATTCCGAACCCTGCACGACGGCCAAAGGATCGATACCGCCCTGCGCGCCTTGGCCGATCTCGATCTCCGCGACTGGTCCCTGCACGGTGATCCTGTAAGCAGACAAATTCCACATGCTCGTCATGCGCACGGTGCCATCCAACATGAATATTGTCTGATCTTTTGGGTCCGTAGACAAGGTGCCCATAACGCGGACTGGCACATACAGGTTCCTGGTTGGAAAACTTCCCTCATAACGGACGCGCACCAACTGGTTCGGCGGCGGTGCCGGTTTGTGACTGCATAGCCCAATCTCGGACACCAGGTAACCCACCGAAGCACCATCCGGGTCGGTTTCAGCGGGTATCAGGAACCCATCCAAGACAACTTCGGCACTGTCATAAGCAGGATTGGTTGCGAGCTTGGCGCGTTTTCGTTGAATTGCCACCTCCCAACGGGCCGCCAGCAGTTCCTCAATGTCATGGCCTTCTTGCGCCAGCGATTTGCGGGCCTCATTGACCTGAGCAGCAAGCCTGTTTCGCGTGTTGGCGTCAAACGTCTCGCTGTTCAATCGCTCTTGCAAGCGCACGACAGTGCGTAGGTCTTCCAGGTCCTTCAGTTCCATCTCGATGAATGGATCTTCGAAGGCCAACGCGGCAGGATCCGGCAGTTGGTTGAAATCGATGGCGCGGGGACCGGCCAACATCGGCGTGGCGGCCAGAATGGCCGCCACAGTTGTCAAAAAGAACCGCATTCCAAACCTCTCAAACGCACAAGGCAGTTTCAATTGCCGCCTTTCGGAGGAATCCCGGGTGCCACATCCGGCATCCCGGTCGAAAACTCTCGGTTCCAAGCCTCTTCCGAGACCGGCTCGAAACGCGGCCCGGCCTCGGGCTCGAAACGGATCGGCTGGCCAGCGAACACTTCCAGCAGTTCGTCGTCGCGCACCGTGACCTCGCCGTTTACAATAACGGCCTTGAAACCTGTCGATGGGATCGAGCCCTGATCATAAGTGGAATTGTCGGTCACGATCTCGGGATCGAACACCACGATATCTGCGACCATACCCTCTTGTATCCGGCCCCGCTCCTGCATGGCCTTCAGCCCTGTCCGGCCCAAATGGTGCGCGGCGTTGTAGCTGAGGATCGACAACAGCTGCATAATCGGGATATCGTTCTCGCGCCCGAGGCGCAGCGTGGCAGCGCGCGCACCGGCGCCGCGCGGATGCATGTTGCCCAACTCCTCGAATGGAGTATTCCAAGGTGCGAGCAAGGGCTCGGCGAACATCGCATCGCTGGCCATGGTCGTGCCCTTGAGTGTCAGCCATTTCAAGGAGTCTTCGGGCGGCATCTTGAAGAGCACGATTTCCTTGGTCGGGGTTTCCTCCACGGCCTTGTTATAGCTTTCCAGCGTATAGAAATCTCCAGTCACAGGATCCTGCAACGTATCCTCGTAGCTGTGGCCCAGGCGATCTACCCAGTTTTCTGGCTTCAGGAAGACCGCGTTCAGCGCCGTGGAGCCCGCAGCATAGGGATAGATCTCGCCCCAGATGTTGTAACCCTGTTCCTGCAAACGCTGAATGAGTTCGTGGCCAAGGCGCCAACCCGGGTTGTTGTAGTGATTGATCGTGGCCGGCGCGTCCAGAGCCAGCGCGTTGGCGATGATTTCCTGAAGGCCGAGATTCTCGAAAGTGGCGTTGTCAGGGGTAAATCGGGTGTGTACGGCTGTATGCCTGCCATAGCGGGCCGCAACCTTCTGCACTTCGAACATCTCGCGCGAGGTCACACCATCCCGCATGTAACCAAGGGTGCTGCCGATACCAAGACCACCGTCCTGAAGACCCTTGTCAATGATCCGCAGGATCTCGTTGCCCGTATCGTAGTCTGCCTCGGTCAGGCTCCAACCCGAACCCTTCCGAATCTCCAACGCCGCGGCGGGTCCATGAAGCAGGATTTCCTTGTCGGAGAACCCGTCGAGAACGATGGCGCGGGCCTGCTCATGGCTGGATGCACATCCGTAATTCGCCTGCGTCACACCGGCACGCGACTCGTACCACTCGGCGATGATTGTGCCGGCGCAGCCCTCTTCGATGTCCAGGCTGGTGGTCAATCCGTCACGAAGCCCGATTGAATAACCCATCGGCTGCTGCCAGTGGAAATGGGTGTCGATGAAGCCGGGCCCAACGATGTGTCCGGAGGCATCGATTTCCTTCGTCCCCGACAGGGGTTCCTTGGAAATCTCGACGATACGACCGTCCGAAATCCCGACATTGGCAATGCCGTCATACAGGGTCTCAGGGTCCATGACCCGACCATTCAGGATGACGAGATCGTAATCCTGGGCTTCGGCAGTACCTGAGACCAGCACGAATGACGCCAAGGCCGACGCCACCAAGACTGAAGGGTATTTCATTGGATTGCTCCACAATAGTTATTTCGAGTTTTGTTAGGCTGATATCGGTGCATCTCGGATCACCCATTATCGGCGACACGATGGGACAATTTATCAGCCGGTGTGCTTGAGTGCCGCGCGCAGTGCCTTCATGTCCTTTTCGTCAATGTCTGTTGACACGATCGTGCCACCTAGCGGCTCTACTGCCGACGCGAAGTCATCCAACGTCGCGTTTTTGCCCACCAGGACCAGAGCAGATGTATCTCGTTCAAGCGAACCGGCAAAGTCCGCCAGCACAGGATCGTCAAAGGCCAACTCGTCGATAGCGCCAAACATTGCACCAAAGCTGCCGCCCATTGCTGCGCCCGCGGCCGCCCCAGCAGGACCGAACAACAATCCAACCAGCCCACCCGTAATTAGGCCCCAGCCGGTTTCCTCTCCCAGCGCACCATCGGCTGACCAAGTGCTATGAATGCTCAGCAAGCCAAGATGGTTGCGCGACACCACGGCTACGTCATCACACCAAGCGTAGGCCGGAGCATAATCTTCAAGCGTACTAAGTGCCTTGCGAGCAGTTTTCTTTCCTTGAAATTTTACAGCTTTGAAACCGTACATATGATAGTCCCCTTTTTGTCTATTGGTCCTTGGTAAAGTGACCTTGTTGGTCCTTCCAGTTTCCGAGCATTTCCCTGGCAACCGACGTTCTCTGGTTGAGGTTAAGATCCCGCATGGAGGCGTTCTTGTTTCCTGATCCTTGTAATTTCACCTTCGCAACATTGGCCGTTGTGTTTCCAAAGCAGTGCGGCAATCAGAACTCGCTTTCGAGCCGATCCGCCGAGCAGATGCGCGCAAGCTACTGCGCAACTGCTCGGCGGATCGGCTGTCCATGCGGCGCGTCGAGGAGGAGGCTTCCGTCGCGAACGACAAACCCGCCGTTCACGAGCACGGTCTGCACGCCGACGGCCGGTTGGTTGGCGTTCTCGAAGGTCGCGCGGTCCGCAACTGTCTTGGGATCGAACACCACGATATCGGCGTCCATACCCACCTGAAGCCGGCCCTTTCGGCGCATCTGTGGCACGAAGTCTTCCAAAGTCTGCGCCGGCATCAGAGACATCTTGCGGATCGCCTCGCTTAGCGATAGCACGCCGCGCTCACGCACGTAGGAGCGCAGGATCTTGGCGAAGGTCCCGGCCGAGCGCGGATGGGCAAACACGTTGTCCGGCAGTGGCCACTCATCGCCGGTATAGGTCTGAATATTGCCGTCGTCGTCGAAATAGGACCAGAACGTCGCATCCGAAGCGATCAACGTGGCGGGATGCGTCACCGACATGTCAAGCATGGCGAGATCCTCGGACTTGCTTTCATCCAGGAAGTGCCAGGTGATGAAGGTGCCGGGCTTGTTGGCCTGGTAATCGGCGAGTTCGTCCTCGGTCATCCGGTCGGCGCCAAGCTGAAAATTCTCCGAGGTCGATTGCATTCGTTCCCGCCAGTCCGGCCCGGTGAACATGGCGGCGCCGACCACAGTGCTGGCCGCGCCGTAGGGATAGGCCTCGACGGTGATGTTGATGCCCTGCGCCATCGCCTCTTCCACGAGGGCCAGCGTGGCCTCGATGTCCGCCATCGAGGTACTGTTGATGTGGCAGATATGCATATGCGCGCCGGTAATCGCCGCGTTGGAAATCAGTTCCTTCAGCGCCTCGAACGAGCTTTGCGGTTCGATGACGCTGGCATAGCGGACATGGGTGTAGGTCGCGACGCCGTATTCATTGGCCAGTTCGGCCAACGCGAAGTATTCTTTTTG
The DNA here is from genome assembly GCF_022321465.1 of Ruegeria alba. NCBI lineage: Bacteria > Pseudomonadati > Pseudomonadota > Alphaproteobacteria > Rhodobacterales > Roseobacteraceae > Ruegeria > Ruegeria alba. Next base: position 17,767 of record NZ_JAKOEM010000031.1, read on the forward strand.
ACCATATCCAGGCGCGTATCCGGCGTTGACCCCGATACCCAGTCCGCCCTCCTTCAGCCCCTGTTCGACCAGCGACAGGATTCTCCCGGTCTGGACTGGGTCGGCGATGTCCATCTTCCAGCTGTTTTCGGCCTGGGCCTGTTGGAAGAATTCGACGGTTGCCAGCGGGTCAGTGTTGTCGAAGGTGGCAATCCGGCCATAGGTCCAGCCCGCCGCCGCACCGTAGTTGATCGGCAGGCTCTTGGCAGCCTGTCCGTCGTACCAGTCGCCAATTGGCAATACGCCGGATTCAAGCTCGAGCGCTGTCGTCACCCCCTGCATGGCCTGCATCCGATAGTCGCCGATGCTCTGCCCATGTGCATGCAGGTCGATGAAACCGGGAGATACGACATGACCCGTGGCATCGACCACGATATTGCCCTCAAGCGGGAATTCGCTGATCGCCGAGATACGGCCATCTTGGATCGCTACGTTGCGAATTGCATCCAAGCCCGTCTCAGGGTCTATCACACGACCGTTCATGATGACGATGTCGTTGGCCAGGGCCGCGCTGGCTGTGGCGACCAAGATGGCAAAGGCGCAGCTACAGTGGAGTGCGTTTTTCAAGAACATAAGCGTTATCTGTCAATGTTGATGGGCTTCAAGAGTCGTGGCGTTCGCGTTAGACCATACATGTTGCCGACACACATTATCGTACCGCTGATGGACAGCTGCAGTTGATTTTCGTCCTCAAAAGATAATTAAATAGAAGCAATGCAAAAGCTTGCGTATCGCCGGGTCGAGTTTTCATACGTAGGACAGCTGAATGATTAATGATGGGATCGCATTCAACCGTGCACTGCAGCTTCAGCCGTTTCTTGAACTATTCGAACAGCTAGGCGGCAACACCGATCGAGTGCTCAGGGCCGCTCACCTCGAAAGCTTCGACCTCTCGGACCCCGCGACACTCATTACAGGTAATGCGCTTTACCGTGCGGAGCAGGAAATGGCTGATGCGCTCGGTGATCCCTACTTCGCGGCCCGCGCCGCAGCGGTGTTCGTGGAGGCTGGTCCAGTTTTTGTTCGAGAAAGCTTCAAAGCATCACGCACGCTGGCCGAGTTTCTTCCTCGTGCAATCCTCGAAATCGATCGGCAGATCAGCAATATCCACTATTCCCTTGAGATTAATGTGGATTTCACCGTGATCTTGGGCAAGAGAACTTTCAACCCGTCGGCACCGATCATTCAGGCCGATGCCGCACTCGCGAGTATTTGGGTAACCTTACTGAGATTGGCGGTCGCCCAAGAGTTCGACCGCTCGCGGATCTTGATCGTAGTGCAGGAAGACGCCGGCATTCCACCAGACCTTGTACCAAAGCCTTCGATCTTGAAACAAAAGTGGAACGGCGTAAAGATCCGATTTCCCACGGAATGGTTACAGCTGCCATTGGAATTGAACTGGAAAATCCCGTCTGCCAGGCGCGGAGAGTTCGATGATATATCCCGACGCGAGGTCATAAAAGTTTGGTTGGAAATCGCTTGTCACAAAGGGATCTGCGAAGGATCCTTTGGCTTGAAAGACCTTGCCCATCGCATCGATGTGCATCCAAAGAGCTTGCAGCGCACCTTCACTTGGCTGGGGACGTCGTTCCAGAAGACTCGAGACAATGTTCGAAAACAGAAGGCACTAGAGATCCTTGGCAGCGAGCGATCCATGAAGAACGAGGAAATCGCCGAAATGCTCGGGTTTTCGAACGCCCCAAGTTTCTCTCGAGCATTCAAGAGATGGACCGGCGTCACACCTACCGAGTTTCGGTTGAAGCTGTGATCGGAGCTGTCATTTGAAGACGTATATGGACCCCGCCTGATTGCAACGGCCTGGTTGGACGTGGTTCGTTGATCAAGCTTGCTGAAGTATACCCGAAGGAAGCTTCGCGTTGCAGATCTGTGACCTGATCACTCACCCCCCCGTCAGTTAGGGGTCGGTGGTTAAAGAACTGGCCCGACGGTTGCCAAAACGTTGTTCCAAAGCCGCTCATGCCAAGGCCAGCCCTGTACCTGTTCCAGGGTGACCGCCATGCTTGCGGCTATGTATAGCTTCTGGCGCGCACGCAGTTCGGCGGTTAGAGTGGCATCATGGAAAAGGATGTTGTTTTCGTAGTTCAGGTCGAAACTTCGCCGGTCCATGTTCGCCGATCCGATCAGCGCTAACTCGCCGTCCACGGTCATGGATTTCGTGTGCAGAAGGCCGGGCTGAAATTCGTAGATCTTTACGCCCGCGGTCAGCAGATCCTCGTAATAGGACCGGCTCGTCGCCCCGACCGCGAAATCGTCGTTACGTGCCGGGAACACGATGGTCACATCGACACCCCGGTTGGCCGCGGCACAGAGTGCCGCCTGTATTGCCTCGGTCGGCACGTAGTAGGGCGTCGTGATGACAAGCTCTCGCAGTGCAGTGTACATGATGCTCTCGAACATCTCGGGCATCGCAGAATTTCGTACCGTCGGCCCCGTCGCCACCACCTGTGCGGTGAAGCCAGGCGTTTTCGGGCCCAACGGCGCGTCGAGGACATCGCTAATGTCCTCGTCGAAGTTGGCCATCCAGTCGCTGACGAAGAGGTGCTGCGCCTGTCGTACCACTGGCCCCTCGAACCGCATGACCGCATCAACCCAAGGCGCGTATTTCGCCTTGGGCAGAAAGGCAGGGTCGGCGCAGTTCTGGCTGCCGCAATAGGTGACGCGGTTGTCGATCACCAGGATCTTGCGATGGTCTCGAAGATCGACCCGGCCGTCGAAAACCCGCCAGAGCGGATTGCCTATCTTCAAGGCACGGGCCAACTTCACGCCCGCATAGCCCATCGCCTCCCAATGCGGACTTCGGATCAGGTCCCGCGAGCCGAGATCGTCAACCATGGCGCGGCAGGTCACACCGCGCGCCGCCGCGCGCTTCAGGGCCTCGACCATCTTGCCGCCGTTACCGTCAGGTAGCCAGATGTAGAACATCAGATGGACGTGGTCCTGAGCCCCGTCGATATCGGCGATCATCTCGTCGATCACAGCATCGGAATCTTTCATCAACCTCGCCCGGTTTCCGCCAACAGGGTCGTATCCACTGATCGAGCGGCCAATGTTGAATAGCTGCGCGTATCGGTCCGGGACAGGGGTCGCGAGAACCCCGTTTTGCGCCGGTTCGGGTCCCGGTGGCTTCGGAAGTTCCCGAAGAACTTGTCTCAGTCGCTCTACACGCTTTCGGCCAATGCTCGTTTCGCCAAGGAGCAGGTAGGCGACAACGCCCGCGACCGGCAGCGCGAAAAGCACCGCCAACCATGCGACGCGCGCAGACGGGTCACGGTGCGGCCGCAGAAGAACGCGCGCCGCGCAGGCAAGTACCAAGGCATAGTGCAGGGCGATCCAGATCATAGGCTCGTGCCTCCTCGCTTGCGCCAGATGCTGCAAATGCCGCCCGTGCGCGAATGCGAAACTTCTCCCAGCCGAAATCTGTCTGACGCTGCCAGTGGCCGAACTCTTCCGGTTGGGTGCCGGTAGCCGACCGCAACGCCCGCGCACCGATGTTTGTCTTGCCGGGTGTGACCTTGTCCAACCTACGTTTCATACAGTGTTATTGTCACGCTGCATTTGCGGTCGGTTTGGTGACCGCGGCCTTCAACGCGGTGCGGCGCTTCCTGGCTGCAGCGGCGTGGCGCTCGCGCACGTGTCCGTAGCCGCGGATATGCTCGGGCAGGTCCAGCAATTCGGTGATCTGGTCAGCCGAAGCCGGTGAGGAATTGGCCAACGCGAATTCGATATCTTCGCGGTAGTCGGCCAGCAGCCTGCGGGCAAGCCGCGCCTCTTCCGAGTTGCGGAAGGGATCCAGAAGCGTGCCGCGCAGTCCGCGCATCCGGTTCATCAGGTTGAAGAACCGCATGGCCGTCTTGCCCTTGACCGCGCCCTTGACCATCTTTCCGGTCTTCTCGTCGCGCCCGCCATAGGGCCAGGCGCCAAAGTAGAAGGTCAGGTCCAGATCGCCATCAAAGGTCTGTGACAGGGCGTTCTTGAACGAGGGCTTGCCGTAGAGGCGCGCGACTTCCCACTCGTCCTTTACCGCCATCAGCTTGTAAAGACCGCGCGCAACCGCCATCACCGCCGTGTCGCCAAGGCCCGCTGCCCTGACCTTTTCGACCGTATCGCTGTAACTGCGGGCGAATTCCGCATCCTTGTAAGCGGTCAGTTCCTCGACTCGTCGGGCTACAACCTCCTGCAACGTCGGCACCCGGCGTACCTCCAGCAGGATCGGCGCGGTTTCTCCGGCAAGTGCACGCACCGCGTCGGGGTCGGCATAGGCCAGGCGACCCAGGTCGAACGCCTGCTTGTTGCGCGCGACCGACACACCGTTGAGTTCGATCGCCCGGTGAATTGCGGCCAGCGACAGCGGGATGCCACCCTGCTGCCACGAGGCGCCCATCAGCAGCATGTTGGCAAACACCCGGTCGCCCATGACCCGTTCGGCGAGGACCTGTGCGTTCATCCCGTGCGCACCCTCGCCCAAAACCCGGTGCAGCCGCTCGAACTGCTCGCTGCCGTTCAGTTGCCAGTCGGGGTTCCTGGAGAACTCGGCCGTCGGCACCACGGTGGTATCCGTTACCGCCACGGACTTGCCCGGCGTCAGCTTGGACAGGGCCTCGTCCCCCGCCGCGACCACGAGGTCACAGCCGATCAGCGCATCCGCTTCGCCCATCGCGATCCGAGTCGCGCGCATCTGGTCGGGGCTGAGCGCCAGCTTGATATGGCTGTGCACCGCGCCGTATTTCTGCGCCAGCCCGGTGATGTCGAGATTGGACGAGAAATAGCCATCCGCATGGGCGGCCACGGCCAGCGTCTGACCGATGGTCACCACCCCTGCCCCGCCGATACCGGAAACGAGGATCGACCAAGACCCGTCGATATCACGCTGGGCGGGCATCGGCAGGTGGCTCACATCAATCGCGATGTCGGCCTTTTTCGCCTTGCGCGGCGTGGCCCCCGAGACCGTCACGAAGGACGGGCAGAACCCCTCGACGCAGGAGAAGTCCTTGTTGCACGAGGACTGGTTGATCACGCGCTTGCGCCCGAACTCGGTTTCCAGCGGTTCGATCGCCATGCAGCCCGACACGGTCGAACAGTCGCCGCATCCCTCGCAGACTTCGGGGTTGATGAACACCCGCTTGTCCGGGTCCACCCATTTGCCGCGCTTGCGCAGGCGGCGGCGCTCGGTGGCGCAGGGCTGATCGTAGATGATCACCGAAACACCGTTGTGGGTGCGGATGTCCTTCTGGACCATCTCCAGTTCGGTGCGCGGATGCAGCGTGACCCCGACGCCCAGCGACTTGCCTTCATATTTCTCCGGCTCGTCGGTGACCAGCGCGATGCGCTCCACTCCTTCGGCGCGGACCTGATCGATCATCTGCAGGGGCGAGAGGTCGCCATCATGCGGCTGCCCGCCGGTCATCGACACGAAGCCGTTGTGCAGGAGCTTGTAGGTCATCGTCGCCTTGGCCGCGACAGCGGCGCGGATCGCCATCATCCCGGAATGGAAATAGGTGCCATCGCCCATGTTGGCAAAGACATGCTGCTCGTCGGTGAACGGAAATTGCCCTAGCCAGAGCGCGCCTTCGCCACCCATATGGCTGATCGAGTTGGTGGTCGTCGGATCGCGCATGACGGCCATCGTATGACAGCCGATCCCTGCCAGCGCCCGGCTGCCGGTAACGACCTGGGTCGAGCGGCCATGCGGGCAACCCGCGCAGAAGGAAGGCGGGCGGATCGTGCCTCCAGCAAGCGCGGGCGGAGCATCCGGCCGGTTCGGCATGGAGATACCGCAATCGGGGTCTGTTTCGTTCGCCACCCGTACCAGGACGCGGGTGACCATGTTAGGGTCGATCTCGCCTGTCATGGGAAAGGCGCAATCCTCTACCGCCGCCGTGTAAGCATTGCCATAGAAAGTCTTGCCCACGATGCGCGGGTTCAGGCCCGAACCGTATAGAATCGACCGGATCTGGTCTTCGAGCAGCGGGCGCTTTTCCTCGACGACGAGGATGGTTTGCAGCCCTTCGGCAAACTGGCGGATTACTGCGTCATCCAGTGGCCAGACCATGCCCAGTTTCAACCGGCGCACTTCCGTGTTGCCAATCTTGCCATTGCGGTAGCCAAGCCCTGCCAGCGCCTGGCTCAGATCCTGCCAAGCCTTGCCGGCGGCCACAATGCCGATCCGGGCCGCGTCCGAACCGTCCTGACGGTTCAGCCCGTTGGCACGGGCATAGGCAAGGACCTTGCGCAACCGGACCTCCCACAAAAGTCGTTCCTGATCCAGGATCGGCACGAAGGGCTTGATCGAAGTGTCGGGACCGGTGTCGTCGGGCACGGTGATCCTGGGGCTGTCAGGCGCGACAAGGACAGATCCGCCACCTTCGACCACATCGGTGACCAGCTTCATCCCCACCAGGGTCGAGCCATACCGGCTCAGCGCAATGCCATGCAGGCCCAGGTCCAGAACGTCCTGCGCATTGGCCGGCGCCAGCAAGGGCATGCCCAGTGACGCAAAGTTCATGTCCGAATAGCAGGCCACCGTCGAAGACTTGGCTCCGTGGTCGTCCCCCACCAGCAGAAGCGTGCCGCCCTTGGAATTGGTGCCCGCCAGGTTGGCGTGCCGCAAAGGATCCATCGAACGATCCATGCCCGGCGCCTTGCCGTACCAGATCGAGAACACGCCATCGACCTTGGCCCCGGGGAACAGACCCACCATCTGCGCCCCCCAGGTCGCCGTGGCCGCCAAGTCCTCATTCACACCCGGTTGAAAGTAGATGTTGTTCTCCTTCAAAACCTTTGCCGCCTGCCACAGGCTCATGTCATAGGTCCCGACCGGAGAGCCGCGATAGCCCGAGATGTAGCCGCCCGTGTTCAGGCCCGCCGCCATGTCCCGCTTGCGCTGCTGGATCGGAAGTCGCACCAGCGCCTGCATGCCGGTCATGTAAACCCAGCCCTCCTCCTGGTGCAGCCGGTCCTCCAGCGTCATCTCAAGGCGTTTTACGGAGAGTTGCTTGTTCATTGGTGCGTTCCTTTCGCAGCCGGGTCACGTGACAAGTTCCGTGATAGCAATTCGACGAACCGGAAGATTCATCCACGGCTTCAGATTGGGCCAAACCATTTGACCGTGTGTCTCAGTTTTTCAGGGTTCCAGAATACCATTCCGAGCCATCTCATCCGACCGGTTCAATCGTCTTGCCCGGGTTCAGGATACTATCCGGATCCAGCACGTTGCGGATGGTTTGCATGAGGGAGATGGCCGACGAGGTTTTCCCCATTTCGAACCAGGGCAACTTGTCCATCCCTATGCCGTGCTCAGCCGAGATGCATCCATTCATCACCGTGACCCGATCATAGACGATATTACTGATGTCGGCCTTATGGGAGATCGTATCCTGACCGATACTCACGACGATATGCAGGTTGTTGTCGCCCATGTGCCCGAAGCGCGCAAATCGGGTTTTCGGCCATCGAGTGGTCAGTGTCGTCTCCAGTTCCTGGACACAAAGCTCCATCTTGGAAACGGGCAGCGAAACATCAAAAGCCAGAAAAGGAGACAAGTTTCGAATGATAGCATCTATGTCGTTGCGGATTGCCCACATGTCCCAGCGATCCGCTTCGGACGCGGCGATGGCCATATCCTCGACAAGGCCATCTTGATAAAGCGCGGCCATAGCGGTTTCAAAGGCTTCCGGATCGCGGGCGGTCCCTGCTTCGCTTTCGAACAGAAGATAGATGCCAGAGGCAACCGGCAGCGGAAGCCGCCCGGTCCTGTGACGTGTCGCTATTTCATAGAATTCCGGCCACATCACCTCGAATGCCGTCAGATCGTTGCCTAGTGCCGCTTCGACCCGGTTTCGCACCTCCAGGGACGAAGCAAAATCTGGAATGAGTGCGAAGGCGGTATTCACATTCGCCAGGTGCGGGCGGAGCCGCAATTGAGCGCGGGTAACGATGCCAAGCGTCCCTTCGGCACCGATGAACAGATGCTTGAGGTCGTAGCCGGTATTGTTCTTGATCATGGAGTTGGACAGATCGAGGATCTGACCCGAGGCGGTGACTACCTCCAAGCCCAGGACCTGCTCGCGCATCATGCCAAAGCGAAACGCTTTTTCTCCCCCGGCATTAGTCGAGATCAACCCGCCGACCGTTGCGCTGCCTCGGGAACCAAGGTCCATCGGGAAAGAGAGGCCTGCGTCTTCTGCGGCCTGTTGCAGGTTCTGCAACACCACCCCGGCCTGAACCGTCGCCACGCGGTTGACGGGATCGATGCTTTCGATCTGGTTCATCAGTTCCAGCGACAGGTACAATTCCTTGCCCGTATGGCGAAGGCCGCCGACCAGCCCCGTGCTGCCGCCCATCGGGATGACAGGCGTCTTGTGGGCCGAGCAGATTTCGAGGGCCTTGGCCAATTCCTCGGTATCGCGCGGACGCAGGATAGGGACAGGTGGCATTGCCTCGCCAGTGACCGAGATCAGACGACCCTCCGCATCTTCAGGCCTAACTATGCGGTCTTTGCCAATTTGTTTCGAAATGGTTTCGCAAACCGTTGTCCACATTGGTCAGCTTTTCTTGTCAGTCTCTGGGATCGCTGCGACAGCTTCGATCTCGACCAATGCACCGGGGATAGCCAGGGCAGAAGTCACTGTCGAACGCGCGGGGAAGGCATCTCCGAACGCTTCGGCATAGGCCGTGTTGAATTCCGCGAAGTTTTCTAGGTCGGTCAGCCAGACGGTTGTCTTGGCGACGTCGGCCAGGGTCGCTCCTGCCTCGGCCAGAACGGCTTTGAGATTGGCGATGGCTTGGCGGGTCTGCGCCCCGACGCCGCCATCGACAGGTTTGAAACTGGCATCAACACCCAGCGCACCCGAGCAGAAGATCAGGTTTCCGACGCGGGTTGCCGGAACCAGTGGAACCTTGGCTCCGTTCGGCAGGACGGGGGGGAGACCGATGCGGTGAACTGTCATTGCTTGATCCTTCAGTTGAACGGGTTTTCGACCTTGGGCCAGAAGTTTCCATCGCGCTTTGTAAAGGGAATGATGGTCATGTCGGGTGTCACGGTGCCGGGGGTGCGCACATGGACCACCTGCGGGCTGATCCGCTCGAAATTCTGGTAGAAATGGTTGGTCGATTTCGGGATCAGGGCGCGCATCTGGGTGATGTCGATGCCCAGATCGGTATAGACCGAGGGCGAGAAATTCTGCGTGCGCAGCGAGGACACGATCAGGTGCACGCCGTCGGCATCAAGCCAGACACCGGTGCCCATGGGCATATCGGTTTCGCCCAGTTTCTGTGTCATGTTCTCGCGGATGGCGCGGACGGTCACATCCAGATCCACCGCATCACCCGATTCCTTGCAGATCTTGCCGCCAAGGCGCACCCGCAAGCGCGCACCGACACCGGCATCCTGGCACATGGTCACCAGCACAGGATCCCAGAAGATGCCGTGGGCAATATCCTTCATCCCGCGCCGGAGGATCTCTTGCAGGAAGAAGGTGGAATCCGCAGGCGCGCCACCGCCGGCATTGTCCCCCATGTCCGCCAGCGCGATCGGGCCGTGATTTGCCGCAGATACGATATCGAGCGCCGCCGAAATATCGGGATAGTTCATCCGCAACCCATCGCGGATATTCCAAAGCTTGTCCGCAAACTCCTTGGCAACGCGCGCGGCCTTGTCTGCATCTCCATCTGCGATAACCAGCGTTTTTGCACCGACGTCTGCCACATCGGCCCAGGGAAACCCATGGGTCAGTGAGACCGATAGGATACCATCCTTGCCCTCGGCGTCCTTCATGGCCTGCACATAGGTCTTGGCAGGCTCTTTCATGGTCTCGATGATCGTCAGCATCCGGCAGTCCTGCGCCCGCATCACCGGCTTGGTCTTGCCCTCGGCGGCGTCGGCGGCCATCACGAACAGCTCGCGCGCGCGCTCGGGCGCATCGACATGCGGGTATTCCTTGAAGTTGATGATCAACGTCGCGTTGTCCAGCATCGTCTGAGTCAGGTGGTTGTGCGGGTCAAGCTCCAGCCCGATCACCTTGTCCGGCCCCATGATCGCGCGGGCGCGCGCCATCATGTCTCCTTCGCAATCGTCATAACCGTCGGCGACCATAGCGCCATGCATAGACATCAACAGGACATCGGGTTGATGCCTTTCAATATCGGCGAGGATCTCGTCGCGGAAACCTTCGTAGACCGCGCGCACAGTCGGGCCCGCCGGCTGCGCCGCAGCGGTCAGGCTTTCGATGACCTCCCAGCCTTTTTCCTCTGCCATACGCCGCCATTCGTGCAGGGGCGCGCTGAACAACATGGCAGGCTGGCGCGTCGCCTCGCGCGAGACCATGCTGGCCTCGAAAGCGAGCCGGCCAGTAGGCATCGGTGAAAACGTATTGGTTTCGGTTGCAAGGCAGGCAATAAGCAGTTTCACGGCAGTCAGTCCTCGGTCTTATGCTAGGCGATCAGGCGAAAGGGTTCTCGGCCCTGGGCCAGAAGTTTCCGTTGCGCTTGGTGAAAGGAATATTCGGGATGTCCGGCGTAACCGCACCGGGCGATCCGACATGGATTACCTGCGCGCTGACGCGGTCGAAATTCTGGTAGAAATGGTTCGTGGACTTCGGGACCATGATCCGCAGGCGCCCGATATCCAACCCGAGATCGGAGAAGACTGATGGCGAATAACACTGTCCGCGCTTGGACGACAGGATCAGGTGGACACCATCGGCTTCCAGCCAAACGCCCGTGCCCATTGACATCGACATTTCATTTACCGTCTGAAACATGTTCTCGCGAATGCCGCGCACGGTAACGTCGAGATCTATCGCCTCGCCCGACTCGGCGCATATCTTGCCGCCGATCCGCACCCGCATTTGGGCGCCGACGCCCGCGTCCTGGCACATGGCTACTAGCACGGGATCCCAGAACTGTGCGAGGCCAACATCCTTTATCCCGCGCCTAAGGATTTCCTTAAGAAAGTAGGTGGAATCCGAGGGTGCGCCGCCCCCGGCATTGTCACCCATGTCCGCCAATGTGACGGGAAACTCGTTGGCCGCTTCGGCCATGTCGAGCGCGGTGGAAATATCCGGGTAGTCCAGACGCAGACCATCGCGGATATCCCAAAGCCGAGCGGCGAATTCTTCGGCGACACTTGCCGCCTTGTCCGCATCACCGTCGGCGATCACCAGTGTCTTGGCCCCGACATCGGCCACGTCCCCCCAGGGAAATCCATGCGTGAGCGAAACCGACAGGATGCCACCCTTACCCTCGGCGTCTTTCATTGCCTGCACATAGGATTTGCCCGGTTCCGTCAGGGTTCGGATGATGGTCAGCATTCGACAGTCATGCACGCGCATCACCGGGCGGGTCTTTCCTTCGGCGGCGTCAGCAGCCATGTTGAACAGCTCGACCGCCCGGTCCGCAGGGTCGATATGGGGATATTCCTTGTAGTTGACGATCAGGGTCGCGTTGTCGAGCATGGCCCGGGTCAGGTGATTGTGGGGATCGAGCTCGAGCCCGATCACCTTGTCCCTGCCCATGATGGCCCGCGCGCGCTGCATCATGTCACCTTCGCAATCGTCATAGCCCTCGGCCATCATCGCCCCGTGCATGTTGATCAGGAAGATGTCCGGACTTTGCGCTTTGAGATCACGCAGGATCTCATCGCGAAATTCTTCATAAACGGCGCGGGTCGTCAGCCCCGCGGGCTGTGCCGCCGCGGTCAGGCTTTCGGCGACCTCCCAGCCCCGTTCCTGCGCCATACGGCGCCAGACATGCAGCGACACATTGTGCATGCGCGGCTCTACCTTGCTTCCTTCGCGCGTTAGAAGCTGTGCTTCGAAGGCAAGACGTCCGGTCGGGATCGGCGAGAAACTGTTGGTTTCCGTGGTCAGCGCCGCAATCATCAGCTTCATGTCATGTCTCTTTCGGCTGCATCAGTGCTGTCGACAGATTTGCCAGCAAGTGAAGCATGATCAGGCCAAAGCCGATTGGAATGGCCATTGCGAAAACGGACATCGGTACGTCGAGGGTTTCTGCGGTGACCCGCGCGTTCCGGGCGATATACCCCGAGGTAATCTTTCCGTTCAGCCCGTAGAGGCTGTACCAAAGGATCGGCGCGACAAAGATGAACGCGCCGATCGCACGCACCACCGCATAGATACGTCCCACCCCATCAGTACGCTCTCGCGCAGCGGGAAACAGGGACGGATCGACCTGGAACCGGAAGGCGCAGGATGCGCCGAGCAAACCGGCCCAGACCATGAGGTATCGTGCAAGCTCCTCTGTCCAGGCCGGCGGTTGATCGAGAAGATAGCGCGCGGCGGCCTGCCATCCCGCGATCAGCACCAGCGAAGCCACGGCCAGCACCGCGCCCCAAAGGGCAACGCGGTTCAGGAAAGCCGAAAAGCGATCAAGCCAGGAAACCGCCGCGCGCATCATGTCACTCTCCGATCGCGGCCTGCCAGGCGGCCAGCGCGCCTTCGGGCAGGGGCACCATATTGTGCAGGGGTGCGCTCAGTGCCTTGAATTCGGCCCAGGCCTCGGGGGATAGTTCGGTCACCTCGATGCCGGCTTCGCGCAGTTTGTCCATTTCGGCCGACCGGGTCGCGAGCCACGCGCGGTTGGCCTCGGTGGCGGCCTTGGCAGCGTCCATCACGATCGCCTGCTGTTCGGCCGAAAGCCCCTGGTACCAGTCCTCGGACACGATGATGGTGCGGCTTCCCAATCCGACCTTGGCATTGGTGAAATACTTGATGAACCCGGTATGACCGAACATGATCGGAACCATCGGTGGGTTGAGGTATCCGTCAGCGATGCCGGTCTGAAGGGCGTTGGGCACTTCGTCCCATGCCACGATGGTGCCGTTGGTGCCCCAGAGCTTGTAGACCCCGATCTGGTTTTCATCCAGAGCCCGCATCCGCAGATCGGCCAGATCAGCCGCCTTTTCGACTGGGTGCTTGGTGTTGAAGATCCCGGCGGCAGACCCCAGCGCGGCCATGCCGATGACGCGCACGCCTTGCGGAACGGTGCCGGCATTGATCTTGTCCATCATGCCGTTGGCAAGACCGCGGTCGAGGCTTTCCCAATCCGGGAAGAAATAGGGCAGCGTGGTCGGAATGATGTGACCGTCCAGTGCGCCGACGCCCTTGGTGTCAGAAAGGGAGACTTCGAGCAGCCCCTGCTGCACCTGGTCCATCTTCTCGGCCTCGCCGCCGAGCGCGCCACGCTCATATTCCACCGCTTCCATGCCATTGGCATTCAGGTATTCGGAGAACACATTCGCCCAGACATAGGAACCGGAGTTTTCCAGGTCCTTGGCTGAATCGAGCGCGATCTTGATCTCTGCCGAAACGGGGCCGGCGATTGCCAGGGTCAGCGTAAGGCACGCGGGACCCACAAGTTTCATGAACGACATTCTAGTTCCTCCTCTTTTTTCCCTTTGCTTTCAGGGAATATTTCTTCAGTTCCACAATCCAAACGCGCGCGGCAGGTAGAGGCTGATCTCGGGGACGAAAACCAACACCCCCAGCACCAGAATTTCGACCAGCACGAACGGGATGACAGCGCGGGCCAGGGTCCAGTAGTTCAGCCCCGTGACCGTCGAGACGATCAGCAGGCAGCCGCCCATCGGTGGCGACACCAGGCCAATGGTCAGGTTGAAGCAGATCACGATACCCAAGTGCACCGGGTCTGCCCCGTTGGCCAAGGCGACCGGCGCTACAAGTGGAACCAGCAGGGCCAGCGCCATGGGGATGTCCAGAAACATGCCCGCCAAGATGAAGAGCAGATTCATCGCCAGCATGAAGCCGACAGGTCCCAGTCCCAGATCGGTGATCAGGGCCGAGATCGCCTGCGGCACCTTTTCCAGCGATGCCAGATGGCCAAAAGCGGCGATGGCGCACAGAACCACAAAAATGGAGCCGGTCAGCATCGCGGTGCGGCGAAGACTTTCGACCACGTCCTCGAGTTTCAGCCCCTCGTAGAAGATGGCGGCCAGGGCAGCGACGATGACGGCGACGGCGGCGGCCTCTGTCGGCGTCATCCAGCCCAGAACGATCCCGCCCACGATGATCAGGGGCAGCAAGAGCGCGGGCAAGGCCCGGGCGATTGCAGGCAGGATCGGCGGCGCCTCTCCCTTTTCGATACGGGGATGGTCATCGCGCACCGCGTAGTACCCGTTGAGGGCAAACAGAGCGCAGGCAAGCAAAAGGCCGGGAAGGATGCCGGCCACGAAAAGGGCGGCCACCGAGGTCTGCATGATCGCGCCATAGAAGATCAGGATGATCGACGGGGGAACGATCGGGCCAATGATCGAAGAGGCCGCGGTGATCGCCCCGGCATAGAGGCGTGTATAGCCGCGTTGTTCCATTGCAGGCACAAGGGTGTTCGACAGCGAGGCGGCGTCGGCAACCGCCGAACCGCTGATCCCGGCAAAGAATACCGAGGTCATGATGTTTACGTGCCCCAGTCCCCCGCGAATGCGCCCGACCATGGCCATGGAGACATCGATCAGCGCCTTGGTCACGCCGCCTCGGTTCATCAACTCGCCTGCGAGGATGAAAAGTGGCATCGACAACAATGCGAAAACGCTGATCTGCGAGAAGACCTTTTGCGGCAGAATGGCAAGGTAGCGGGCGTTTTCGGTCATCAGGAACGAGACGACCGCCGTGGCCCCGACCACATAGGCCAGACCTAATCCCGATGCGAGCAGGACCGCGAGCAGTATCGGAGCCAGCCAGATCATGCTCCGATCCCTTTGCGCCCGGGCCGGATGTCATTCGGTTTCAGGTTTTCAGCTTGAATGTGTCCGGGGATGCCTCGACCCGTCACCTCGGCCGCGGCCAGTTGTGCAAGCGCCGGAGCAGACTGGATCCCATATCCGCCTTGCCCGGCCAGCCAGTAGAAGGACTCGACCTCGCGCGAAAAACCGACAACCGGGCATTTGTCCGCGACAAAGCTGCGCAACCCGGCCCAAGAATTCTCGATCCTTCGCACCGAGATGTCAAAGGCGTGTTCGATCCGGTCGACACAGATCGCGATATCCATCTCGTCGGGCTGCACATCGCACGGGGGTTCGGGGTCTTCGTTTGCAGGTGAAACCAGAAGTTTGCCCGCGTCCGGTTTGAGGTAGAACTGCTCGTCGACATCGACCACAAGGGGCAAGCCATGCACGTCGTACCCTTGGGGCGCCGCGATCATCAGGGCCGAGCGACGTTTGGGGACAAGGCCGACGCACTCGGCCTCGGCCAGCCTGCCCACTTCGTCGGCCCATGCCCCGGCGGCATTGATGACGACGCGCGCCGTTACTTCGGAGTTCCCGGCCATGATCTTCCAGCCGTCCCCGGTTTTCTCTAGCGCAGTGACCGGAGCACGGGTCAGCAAGGTGCCTCCGCTGGCCTTGAAGCGCCGCAGGTAGCCCTGATGTAATGCGGCCACGTCGATCTCTGAAGTCCCATGGTCCCACAAGGCCCCTATCGCGTAACCGTCGCGCAGAAGCGGAAGGCGGGCTTGAAGGTCTTCGGCGTCGATGCGCGTGACGGTGGATGCATCGGCCAATTCGTGCTGCATCGCGTCGAGACTTGCCCTCTGATCCTCGCGCGCCACAAAGGCCGCGGCGATCGGCTTGAGAAGGTCCTGGTCGGTGAACCCCTGCGGCGGGTTCTGGAAAAAGTCCAGCGATGCCCGCGTCAGCGCGCGGATCGGCTGCGGACCATAGATGGGCGCGTAGACCGCCGCGGATCGGCCGGTCGTATGGTAGCCGGGCTGGCTTTCCTGTTCGATAAGAACGACCCGCCCCGATGCAGCGAGTTCCGCCGCGACCGAGGCCCCGGCGATGCCCGCGCCAATGACGGCAAAATCACAATCTGATGACGAATTCGGCACGCTTCACAGTCCCAGGGTCGGTTTCATTTTCAATTTCGGTAGCAAGACGCTACAATATTTTCCAATAGGAAAACAATGGAAATTTTCCAATAGGAAAAAATGCAGAAAATTCTGAACGATCTCGAGCCCAGTCCCACCGCGACCGAAACCAGCCTCGGGGCCCGTGTCCGGCAAATCAGGAAGACACGGAAATGGACCTTGAAAGAACTGTCCGATCGAACCGGCCTTGCAATTTCGACGATTTCCAAGATGGAACGTAGCGAGATTTCATTGACTTATGATCGCTTCATGCGGCTCGCCCAAGGGCTCGGGCTGGACGTGGGCGAGCTGTTCGATGCCGATGCAGAAGGTTTCGCGCATGGGACAATCACGGTCACACGCGCGGGCGAAGCACCGATCCATCGTTCCACCACATACGACTATGACATGCTGGCGTCAGACGTGAGCGGCAAGCACATGGTGCCCATGGTCGGGCGAATCAAGGCGCATAGTTTCGCGGCCTTCGAAGACTTCATCTCTCACCCTGGCGAAGAGTTCATCTATGTGCTCGCAGGAGAGGTCACCGTTTTCCTCAAGGGGCGAGATGCGATCACCCTCGGGCAAGGCGACAGCATCTATTTCGACAGCGGTATCGGCCATGCATATGTCTCGGTCGGAGATCAGGATGCAATGGTTTTGGGTGTGTGTTGGAAGCCGACGTGAACCAACGGGAAAGGTGTCACTTGTGGACAAATATGGACCCCACCTGATTGCAACTGCCTGAACCTGGCCGCCGCTCGCTTGCGTCATATCGCGGGAACCCAATGGTCCACCCGCAAGTACGTGAATATGACCCCGCTATTAGCGGATCAAACCCAAGGAGCCGTCGTCGCGTGAAAAACGAAAGTGCGAAAAATATTTGACAGTACCGTACAGATTTCCGGGTTGTTTAAGCTACGGCCTTCACCTGCTGATCGGTTTCAATGCGGTTAAAGTAGACCACGGCGGGCGGTTGACCGCCATGGGCAGACGCAACAAGCCCCCACGCATGGGGCCTCGCCGAATGTTGACTGAGCGTTGACCAGAATTGCGCAAATACGAAAGCGCCCCGGGATGTGACACATAAGTATTTGATCTTTGGTATAATTTGGTTGCGGGAGCAGGATTTGCCCTTTACCGAACATCGGATCGGCTGATTTGAGATGAGTTCCGCCTCCATCTTATCCCTACCGCTTTTCAAAGAAATCAAAAATCTCGTGACCGATTTCCAGGTTGCTGCTCTCCTGCCCTGTGAAGCTTCGCAACGGGCGCAGCAAATTCCAAAATTCCCCGCGGTATCGCACCCGCACCAACAAAACATACTCTCTTCAACACCGTAGAACGATGGGCGTAATGAAACAGAGTTGTACAAAACGATCAGGCCCTACATTGCTCTGCGTTAACGATCGCCACCTAGCGAAAGCTTCGTTACAATGGAACAGACACCAACAGTGTATTAACAATCAAACCGGACCAGTCAGATCAGGCCACCCAACCCGATTGCTTCTCTTCACTTCTGGATCAAGAAAATCTTGTGGATATTGGAATAAGTCTACCGTGGTGCTCAGATAACCGAAGGCTTTGTTTTTGACCTCGACGGCGCAGAAACGAGCCGACGTGCTGGATCCAGCCCAGCTCGTTCGCATCGAAGCCGTGCATCGCGGCTTCCTGTTTCAGCATCTCTACACAGTGCAGTGCCTCCTAAGCCTCCATGGTTATGCCCAAGTGTCCGGTCGAAACGGGGGCCAGTTCAGCAACCGCCTGAGTGTCCGGTCGAAACGGGGGCCAGTTCACCCTCTTGGTCACAATGCCGTCGAGGAAGACATATGGGTGAGTGCGGCAGTTTGTTTTCTGTTTTGGTGTTGATGTGGCGTTGATGTAGACGCGGGAGAGCGTGTGGCACGGGGATACCATCACTTTAAGTCTTTGATAACGCGTATAGATTTGGTTGCGGGAGTAGGATTTGAACCTACGACCTTCAGGTTATGAGCCTGACGAGCTACCTGGCTGCTCCATCCCGCGCCGGTTGTTTTTGTGATCGTATTAGAGAGAATTGAGTATTTATTAGGTTTGGCGGTGACCTACTCTCCCGGGGCTTGAGCCCGAGTACCATTGGCGCG
>NZ_JAKOEM010000032.1:0-31369 GCF_022321465.1 Ruegeria alba
GCTCTTTGGCGGTGGGCCGTAGGGCTGGCGGTGATCCGCAGGTTGCACTTCCGTAATCCCTGACATTCCCAACCAACCCCCACGCATCCGCCGCCCTCCGAGGCGGCGGTCCTGTTTCCGGAGATATCCCATGACCAAAACCTTCTATGCCCACTGGTGCGATGTGCCGGACGCCGCCTGGCGCTGGCCGAACTTCTCGCCGGCGGAAATCGCCTGCCGCGGGACCGGCAAGCTGCTGATCAATGAACCGGCGCTCGACAGGTTGCAGGCGCTGCGCGACCGGCTGGGCAAGCCGCTGATCGTGCGTTCCGCCTATCGCAGCACCGAGCATAACAAGGCGGTTGGTGGGGCCAAGCATTCGAAGCATCTCGAAGGGGCGGCCTTTGACATTGCGATGGAAAACCACGATCCGGCGGCCTTCGAGGCGGCAGCGCGGGCGGTCGGCTTCCTCGGCTTCGGCTTCTATCCGCGCTCGGGGTTCATCCATGTCGATCTCGGGCCGGCGCGGCAGTGGGGCGAGCGGTTCCCGGTGCAGGCGACGGCGTTTGCGGCTGAGGCGCCGCCGGTACGGGAGAGCCTGGCAGAGAGCCGGACAATGAAGGGGGGTGGCGCGGCGGGGGTGGCGACGCTGGGCGCGGCGGGGGTCGAGGTCGCGCAGGATGTTTTGGCCGAGACGCAGTCCGCAATCCTGCCGCTTGTGCCGTATCTCGACGCGCTGCGCTGGGTGTTCATCGCCGTGGCGCTCGGGGGGATCGCGGTCACGATTTACGCCCGCCTCGACGACTGGCGTCAGGGCCTACGGTGATTGGTGGGGGCGTTGCATGGATTGCGGGGAGCGCGGCGGGGCGCAGAGTGCTGCGATATGCCGTCACCGCGCTGGCAATCCTGTTGTTCCTGCTGGCCCTGCGTCGATCGGGCGAGCGGGTCGGGCGGATGGTGGAAAAGCTTGCGACTTTGGAGAGAAACCATGACGTACAAAGGCGAATGCTCGAGGCGGGGGCGCGTCGGCCTCGCTCTCGTGATGATCTGGCTCAGCGGCTGCGCAGCGGGCGGTTTTGATAGCGGTGGGTTTAGGGTCTGTCCGCCGGTTGTCGAATACACTCGGGAGGAACAGGTGCGGGCGGCTGAGGAACTGGCCCTGCTGCCCGAAGGATCGGCGGTTGTTGAGATGATCAGCGACTATGCGGTGATGCGGGAGCAGGCGCGGGGGTGTGCCTAGAAAAGACGGGTGTTTTCCCGCGGCTAGTGCCGGTCTCCTCGACAACGGGAGCTATGCCCTGCCAAATTCTTAGAGCCAAGATTTCAAAAAGCTGCTGGATTCTTAGTGTTGGGTGGTCGCACGCCGGGATGACGGCAGCTCACGGGGAATTGGCGTATTTTTGTGCTTTCCATTTGGCGGCTAAGTTTTCGCTTAGGGTTACGAACATCAACGTAACTTCCGCGATCATCTGGGCATTGATCGGCCTGGTGACGAATGGATATTGTTGCATGCATTGACCAAAACAGATCATATCCTTGCAGTCGAAACACCTATGAGTTTTCATGCTGACTGCGTTAAATAATGCTCTAGCTGCAACGGCCTTCGCAGCGGTTTCACTTTATCTCTGGCGCACAGCCTACTTCTCCACTGACTGGGCCACCCTTGCGCTGATCCCGCTGGGCGCTGTGGTTTTCATCGGCACTTGGTCTTTGACATTGATCCCTTGGAAAGCTCGGCTGCGTCTTGAGTTGCGCGAAGAATCTCCACTTGAACGTCTCCTGACGGGCAAACTCAGAGCTTCGCTCCTTTCAGCGGCGTTCACCTTCGTCGCTGTTACGGTGCTGGCTTGGCAGTCCCTCACCGCATCGATGACAGAAGCGCTAATAATGCTTGTCGCGTTTGTGTTGTCTGGAACTATCTTCTCGGCCACCCAAAGTCTTCTCAGAAACCATTTTCACCAACCTTTTGCCCGCGTTGTCGCGACTTCACTTGTCACTTGGATGATTGCACTCCCGTTCACTGTAGTCCTCGTAGCTTCGACTTGGGCATGGGCAAAGCAACCCGGGGAAATGTTGGAAGCAGATTTACTCGAAGCGATACAGATCGGGCTACATAAGCTACCAGAGAGGCATGGATGGGTGACGGCCATTCTGATGGTGCCCTTCGGCTTTGAGGCGGCCAAACTTTGGGGTGTTGTACAATTGCGCAGTTACCCAATAGTCGGGTTCCTGTTCAGCCTCGACTCCGCTCTCTTCAGTTTTGTCCTTTGTCGAACGGCCATAGTCATAACTCAGTTTGTCGAGGCGAATGTAAGAGGGGTTCGGGAATGACTACCGATCCAGAAACTTCTCCGCTCGATTCAGAAAGCACGCCCGGTTGTGTCCCAAATCCTGAAGGCGGCACAAACTCTCGGAAGCTCGCAGTCTGGTTTTGGGGCAGTATCTTCCTGATGGCGGCGTTCACTCTCCTCTTGACTCTGCTAGCGGTCGTGCGACAGAGCGATACGAGCCGTGCCACAAAAACATCAACTCCGTTAGAAATCACTTCCCCGCCAAAAAGTAGTAATGAAGAAAGCGGGGCCGAGCTCGAAAAAAGGCTGAACTACGCGAACAAGGTAGCTCTTGAAGCTGTCCGTCAACGACTCGACCCTCTTTTGGATGACGCTTATCGGCCTGCGTACCAAGCAATTCCTAAGTACGCAGACTTTCATTATTCAGTCATGGGCGAATATGCCGAGCTAAGCGCCGCGGCTTTTGGTGATGTCAGCGACAAACTGCAAGAAATGCTGTTTGCCGGACTGGAAGAGCGTGTCCTTGAGGTCGGCATGCAACTGGACAACGACTTCAATGCACAGTTCGAGGCCGAAACATTTGCTCCTGCGTCAGGTGACATTCCAGAAGCATCTACTTTCGGCCCTTTGACCAAACAAGCTATCGAAGACGTCAAGTCTCGCATTAAGTTCACTGTTCCGATCAGTGCGTCCGCCGCGATCGGTACGGTCGCTGTGTTCAAAGTAGCCGCAACAACGATCGCAAAAAAAATTACAGCTAAGCTCGCCGTCAAAGCTGCTGCAAAAACAGGTGGGAAATGGGCCGCAGCCGGAACGGGCGCAGGCGCAGCTGCATTAGCTTGTTCTTGGTCAGGTCCAGGCGCCGGCCTCTGTGCTGCCGTTGGTGGCGTCGGCGCATGGATTGTAGCGGACTACGGTATCGTGAAGCTTGATGAATACTGGAACCGTGAAGATTTCGAAGCAGATCTTGAAAAGATGCTGGACGAGCAGAAAGCCACACACAAAATTGCAATTTACAACGAACTCGAGGCTCGCGCTGCTGCTATTCAGGAGGAAGTGATAATTCCGGTCGTCCAAAATCACGACTTTACACTTCGAGAATTGTCAGGGGTGGGAAATGATGAAACCTGCAAAATTGCAGCTGACCTGACCGCCCGATATGATCTTGTACGCTCCCACCTTCGCGCTCGAAAACCCGACGTGCTGCATTCTTTACGGGTTGAGGCGAACGAGTACATGGACAATTTATCCCTTCGACCAATGGTCAAAGAGCTCGAACTGAACTTGAAAAGAGCGACTTTGGCTACTGTCTCGACAATCCGTGTCGAAGGCAACCTTCCCACCGAATTTCGTTTGGACCGGGATGTTTCCGGCATCCTGAAAGTTGGCGGTAAGACGTTCGAAATTGGCAGGGTTCAAGCTACTGAAAGCACAGGGTTCCAGTTCACAATTGTTCCTGAAGTTCAGCTTTCAACGAACCGAACGCTAACCTATGCCCTTGCGATGGAACAACACCGTAGAGTTTGGGGAAATCGGTTTTTTGGAGGTTCCGGTAGCCTGGAAATTCTGGACTCTATCGGCGCATCGGACGGTTTGGTGCACAGCATCAAGATGTCGCTTCCACTTGCTTTCGACAACAATGCAACAAGCATCAAACAAGTCTCGTTTGCGGCTACTCGTAACCAGGTCATTGCCGTCACGACAAAACTTTTTGCCGAGTCGCTGCCCGCACTTGAGAATTCTCCGGGTTGCGACTGACGTGTTGCGTGGATTTTGCCTGCGGCTGCGGTTTTTCTGTTTTGGAGTTGATGTGGCGTTGATGTAAACGCGGGAGAGCGAGTGGCACGGGGATACCATCACTTTAAGTCTTTGATATTGTGTGATAATTTGGTTGCGGGAGTAGGATTTGAACCTACGACCTTCAGGTTATGAGCCGAAACCTTCGGATTCTATCGCCCCAATGATTTCAATGACTTACAGCACAAGCCTTTGAAATGGCGCCTCCTTTGACCCGCTCCTAACCTTTTTCGCTGTCTTTCGCCGGAGCAGATCGTTCTCCAGACCGCGTTCACGGGTTGACCAGACGTTGACAAGAAGATGGACACCAAGCTCACAACTATGATCGCGTGCATCATAGATAGCACGTACGCTTCCGAACCAATATCGACACAGAGGGCGGAAAGTGTGAATTCGCTGCTGGTGCGCGTCGACAGTGCTACGAACTCGGAAGCCGACATTCCTGGAGCCATTAAATCGAGTTTCTCTCTCTCAACTGCTGCATGACCGCTCTGAGCGCGATTCAGAAGTTAAATTTGTCATATCATGTCACTTCCCGGCGAACTTGGGCAGCGGCACGTTGCTCAGACTATTTCAAGGCCCGCAACGTGCATAAAATCCAGAACTCTTTGGAACGACAAACAGACGTACTTAAGATTACCATTGGTGAATTAGCCTACCTTTTTAGCGGGTGGAATGACCCAAGAACCGTCGAGGATCGAAGGGTTACCTTCCTTCGGCCAGTACAGACGCATCATCAAAATAAACTTGTCCTTTGGCGCAGGAAGCCAATTAGATTCTTTATCTTTTCCGGGCGACTCATTCTGGATGTAAATGTCGACTGACCCGTCCGGATTTGCCTGAAGGTTCTGCCGAGCGCTGATCGAATATCGGTTCAGCGGATTGTCGACGAAGAAGTACTTTGAATTGTACATCGTGATCGACCAGAAGCCATTCGCCGGGGGCAGTTGGTCTTTCGGAAATGTCAGCACATATTTCTCTGACCCGTCATAGGCGCGGTGGATCAGTCCGCTCGCCGACTTGGTGCTGGTCGGATAAATCGCATCCTGCGGACGGTTCGCGCCAAGACCGATGGCCGTTACGAGCGCACGCTGAATGTAGTTGGTGCCGTAAAGCCCTGTCTTGGTGGTGTAGGCCCAGCCGTTGATGTCCGTAATGTCCCCGCCGCTGTCCTTGAAATGGAGCATGATACGAGCAAAAGCGATCTGCGGAACGCGACTTTGCAGCGCCACATCCAGTTTCCTGGCGTCGAAATCCTGGCCCGGGACAATCCCGATCGCTGCCATCTTCTCGATCATGGGCGCATCCGCCGCAGCCGGTGGGTTGGTCTTCATCAGCTCGCAGAAAAGCGTGAAGTACTCGACCGCTGTCAGCGCATTGACCTGATCGCGCACGGCGGTCTTCATGTCGACCGTAGCATCGACCGTGCCGACCGGTGGCGTGTAATCCGTACCGTAGGCACTTAGCGGCAACAGCGAGACGGCATCCTGAATCTTGTGAACCTCGGCATAGTCTTCCTTTGTCCCGGTGCAGTAGATTCGCCCGAGCAGCCAGACCATGCCAGTGGGCGACTTGTACTCCGTCACGCCTTCGGGCAGCGTCCCTGACCAACCTGGGCCAGTCACCGCAAAGGTCTGTGCCTTGGTTCCGGATGTACGCTTCCCAGGCACATCGAAAACATCCGTCCATCCGCTCAGCATCGGAAACAGCGCATAGCGGTCGTTCATGTCCGGCACGCTGACAACATAGGGTTCTTTTGTGACGTCGAAAAACGCGTATGTGTAGAGCGTGTCGGCATTGGGCGCGGTGACGTCCGTGAAAGAAGCATCCGGATATGCGCGCAGACGCCCAATTTGACCCATTGGGGCCTTCGTTCCCTTTGCCTCGGCGACATTTGTCATGACCCGGCGCGTGTATTCCATGGTGACCAGCGGATATGCGAATGTATACGCCTCCAGAGCGATCCAGAAGTCGACCCGGTCGAGCAGTTCGTCGCTGATCTTGGATTCTGTGGCCCGTGCCTGACCGCCCAGAAGTGCCGTCGCTGTGAGCCCGAAAGCTCCGGCCGACAATGCGCGTCGCGTGATTTTCATGTTGATGTCCTTTTCAAAGTCCCTGCCGCTCAAATCGTCGCGACTGTCAAATTGGCGAGGACGCGGACATCCCGGGTTTCACCGGTACGGATCATGCAGGTACCAAAGCGCGCCCGCGTTCCAGACAATAAGGGATGATTAAAACAGAATTTGTGGCTACGCTTCGGTTTGGGCGACAAAAGGATCAGACCAGTTGGAAATTGAAATGACGCAGAGGGCCGGGGTTCTTTGCGAACTGCCACAGGTTCTGTGTGACTTGGGAGTGGACGTTGCCACCGTGTTCCGTGGCAGCGGGGTCGATCCAAGCGAGATTAACCCGAATACCCGCGTCCCGTTCAATAGGTTGCTGAATTTGTTGCACGGGGCCGAGCAGGCAACCAATTGCCCTCACTTGGGGCTGCTGATTGGGCTCCGCTTCACCTTCGACATTCACGGACCCATTGGGCAGCTTATGTTGAGCGCAGCAACCGTTCGCGACGCCTTCAGCGATTTCGTGATATGGCAGCCAGGGTATTCAAGCGGTGCCATCGTTTATTTGAACCGGTACGGGGATGAGTATGCCATCGGCTATGGCAGTATTGCCGCTTCCTCCCCCGGCAGTAAGGTGCTTTACGATGCAATTATCGGGGTTGGCGTTCAAATGCTTCGAAAGATGACGAATGGAGCCGTAAAACCAGTGGAAATTCATTTCTCTCACCTTCCACCCGAACGTCCGTCAGACTACGCGAGGCTGCTCAAGGTTCCTGTCCGGTACAACCAGCATCGCACCTGTCTGATCCTGGACGAGGCGGGAATGCGAACGCCGCTTCCAAGCGCGGATTCAGCGGCACGGCGCGATATCCTCGCCGGGATCAGGAAGGTTGCATTTCAGACACCACCGGATGTTTCGACGAGGACAAGACAAGCAATCAGGCGAGTGATGCTTATCGCCAAACCGACATTGTCTGCAGTGGCCTTTCAAATGGGAACCCATCCGCGCACTTTGGAACGAAGACTGTCGAAAGAAGGGCAGACTTTCGGAATTATGCGCGATGCAGTGCGTTTTTCGGCGGCCAAAGAACTTCTCGAATTGACGGACATCCCTGTAAGCGACATCGCTTCACATCTCTGGTACGCGTCTCCGGGAGTGTTCTCCAGCGCATTTCGGCGCCTGAGCGGGACCACACCTTCGGCATGGCGTGCTGCAACCCCAGGGATCAAGCCGTCTGTTTGACCCGGCCGAAACATCCCCGGCAACCATTCTTCAAAGTACCGACCTAGAAGTCAATGTGTGTCGCCGCCAGGTCAAAGGCGATAGCCCGGACCACCGCCGAAACGCTGTGCTGAACACGCCAGGGGAAGCAAAGGCAAGAAAGTCACTGATTTCAGCGACCGGAACTTTTGTGAGCTCGAGCATTTCCCGTGCGACCGCGTATCGGACGGTATCGCGGAGCGCTTCGAAGGTGTTTCCCTCATCAGCCAGACGGCGTCGCAGCGTCCGGGGATGAATTGCCAGCTTGCTCGCTACTGTCGTCATCGTTGGCCCATCGTAATGCAACGAGTGTCTTATCGCGTGGCTAACTTTTTCCGATAAGCTGGGCTTGCGGTCCCAGATCCGATGTTCGATGACACCAATCAATTTTTCTCGTGCTTCGGCATTGGCGTGAGGTGGAATGATACGCATCGCCGATTTATCCACGATGATGCACGTTCTATTCTGGTTGAAAAAGACCGGTAATTTCAAAAGTCTTCTGTAGGTCGTGGGGTCGGTATCCTGGCTGTGCGCGAAATGTGCCTCTATGGGTTTGACCGTGCCATTCGAAAGTTCATGCACCATGCGCAATGCAATGCAGACGATGACATCATAGAGAACCCTGGTGCCCGGTGCGGACACCTCATATGTCCCGTACCCGACCGCGTACTCGTCGCCGAGGTTGTTCAGGTAGACAATCGCACCGCTGGAATACCCCAGTTGCCACGTCACGCAATCGACGAGAGCTTGTTTGAGGGTCGGCGCGGTGTGCATGAGCTCGCCGATGAGACCGTGGTGTTTGACGACCTCGAAACGCGCCCCGAACAAAAGCCCCAAGTGAGGACAGCCGGACATCCTTGCCGCCCGGTCCAGCAGTTTCAGCAGATCCGGAAACGGCATTCGCAGATCCGGCGTGATCGCGTCGGGATCAATCCCGCTCCCTTCGAAAATCGCTTCGACGTCCGCGCCGAGATCGCGCAGGACGCCCGGAAGTTCGGAAAGAGGACCCACGCGTTGCGTCGTTACCTGCTGAGAAACCGCGTGCATTTTGTCCTCTAAAGTGAAGCGCGTGGAATATGCTTAGAGTACCCTTCGACAACAGGCCATACAGAATTGACGCCCTGGGGAGGTCGCGCCAAGAACTTTGGGAGCCTTCGGAAGCTGCGCGACGGCGCTGGTATCCGGAATGTCGTGCCTGACGTGGCATCGGTATCTCGATTGTCTGCGAGCCTTTGCCGTTTTGCTGCCCGGCGATCTTATATGGCCGTCTTGCCAGCATTGTTTTACGGCCCTTTTGACGGAGAAATTGAACAAGATGACCAAGATAGGAATATTTGCCGGGGCGTTTGCAAGTGTTGCAATTGTCCATGGAGCGGCTGTTTTTGCTGAAAGCGGCCTGACAGCAGATGAAATCAGCGAAATTGCCAAGGACGCGACCACTTACGCGTTGCCCATGCTGATGAATTACGGAATCATGTATGAATACGCGGTCGACGTGGGCGGCAAACAATACAAAGCGCCATTCAACAGCCTTTACAGCGAGGCGAACGTCTTTACGTATAAAGATAGAGCAGTTGTAACGCCCAATAGCGATACGCCTTATTCTTTTGTGTGGATGGACCTGCGGGCTGAGCCGATGGTGCTGTGCGTGCCTGAGGTCGAAAAATCCCGGTATTATTCGGTACAGCTCATCTCGCAATACACTTACAATTTCGGCTATATTGGCAGCCGTTCGACCGGAAACGAGGCAGGCTGTTATGCGGTTGCCGGTCCGGAGTGGAGTGGCGACACGCCCAAAGGCATCGAAAAGGTCTTTCAGTCCGGGACTCAGTTTGCTCTGGGTCTTTTCAGGACCCAGTTGTTCGCAGCTTCTGATATCGACAAAGTTCGGGCTATCCAGGCGAAATACAGCGCCCAACCGCTGTCGAAGTTCCTGGGAACAGACGCACCGACCGCACCGACCGCCATCGACTGGCCCAAGATCGACAAGGATCTCGCCAAGCACGATCCATTTGGATATCTGTCTTTCCTACTTCAATTCGCACCGGCTGTCGGGATTTTCGAGGATGAGAAACCGCTGCGCGCCAAATTCGCCAGTGTTGGCATCGAACCGGCGGCACCGTTCCCGTCCAAACCGCTTACGGACGAGGAAATCGCGGGTATGAAAGCCGCGGCAGCGGAGGTGCAAAAAGAAGTCGCCTCGCTGGGCAAACTGGTGAATGGCTGGCAGATTTCCGAAGGCTTGTTTGGCGACCGTAAGATGATGGGCGACAATTATACCCTGCGGGCCGCAGCCGCAGTGGCCGGTATTTACGGGAATGATTCAGTCGAGGCGCTCTACCCGCTGGCAAAGCAGGACGCGGATGGAAAACCGCTTGACGGCAGCACAGGCAAATACACGCTGACCTTTCCGGCGGGTGAACTTCCTCCCGTGAACGCGTTTTGGTCAGTCACGATGTATGACGGCAAGACCCAACTGCTGATCGAGAACCCGATTGGCAGGTATCTGATCAACTCGCCCATGTTGCCTGATCTGAAGACAGGACAGGACGGTTCGCTGACCCTGTACATTCAGCACGACGAGCCTTCCGACCCTGACCAGAAAGCAAACTGGCTGCCGGCGCCCGATGGCCCGATTTACATGGTGATGCGCCTCTACTGGCCCAAGAAAGAAGCGTTGAGCGGCACTTGGTCGCCGCCCGCAGTGACAAAAGTGCAATAAGGCATCCTATGCTTTCCGGTCTCCCATAGTCTGATTTGTTGTGATCGACCTGTGCTCCGCCGGGGACCTTAACGAAAGAATGTCTGGCGAGACCGGAAAACCATGGAAATGATCCGCCCGTTTCATGAGGTCGACGATTGGCGTGTCACGATTGAAATCTGGACCAATGACATCAAGGAAACAACGTGAGAAATTCAACTTTCGCAGCCATGCTGGTTGCTGCGATTCCGACGGTCGGCCATGCCGAAAAGTGGGAAAAAGTCATCACGCTCTACGGGTGGGTACCCGGAATGGACACTTCGATTGCCACCGAATTTGGCGATATTGAATCCAACCCATCCGGCAGCGATGTGCTGTCTGACCTCGAAATGGTTTTCATGGGGACCTTCGAAGCCCACCGGGGACGTTGGGGTATCATCAAGGATATCATCTACGTCGACCTTTCCGACACACAAGACACGCCTTTCGGAAGGCTCTTCTCTGAAGGAACGACCGATATCACCGCTTGGGTGATGAGCGGATATCTGAGCTACCAATTGGCTGAAAGCAGTACTGCAAGATACGAAGTTTTAGGGGGCTTTCGCTACTTCGACCTCGACACCTCGGTTTCTCTCAGCGAAGGCACCCGTCCTTCTCAAAGCCGGTCATTGAACGACAACTGGTTCGATCCCGTCATCGGCGTGCGAGCGCATTGGAAGCTATCGGAAAAATGGTCCGCCAGCGGTTTCGCCGACTATGGAGGATTCTCTGATTCCAGCACCACCTGGCAAGTTGTGGGAACGCTGGACTACGACATAACCGAAGGCTTGTCTGCCCGCTTTGGCTACCGGCACATGGACATCAGAAAGACGATCAAGGGGTCAGACGTCGCCATTGGGTTATCTGGTCCGATTTTTGGCCTGACCTATCGGTTCTGACCTCTGGTCGGGCCAAGTGGGGGGATTATTCTTGAAAATTGGAACAGGTTTCCGGCCAGAGAGGATGGTTACCGAACGTCGGGCTTCGACCAATCCTAACGACGCGATTTTGATCATTGCGCAGGTTGCTGTCTGTTGTGGAGCATAGCTTGAGGATTGCCTGTCTCTTCTATTATTTGATCGCCGGACTTCTTCTTTCTCTTGCTGCGTTAAATCCGACCCCTACGCTGGCGCAGGGAAGCCCCGATAGCTACCTAACGCAACTGCGAAACCCGTACCTGACTCGGGAAGACCTTCAGGTGCTCGTCAAGCCTCTGTCAGAGGCGGAGCTTGGCCAGGTAGCTGAAATCTGGCGGGGCTACCTGCAGTCCAATCTTGAACAAATGGCCCAAACGGGTCTTGCTTCTAACCAGGGGGCAAACTCGACGCAAGAACAGCGCGGCGCCCTGCTGGACGCACAAAGATCGCTTGAACTGAAGTACCGCGATGCTCTCGCCGAATGGCGGGAAAAGGGTGCCGATGCAGCAGCGTTGAGACCGCATGAACTCTATCTGAAATCGGCATTGAAAAGCACGCTTCGGTCGTTTAACCCTCTGGAGCTCATTCGTAGTCTGGAGCGTTGGTTGTTTTCGCCGGATGGCGGAATTCAGGTTCTTTACAGTTTGATCGGCTTCTGCGTGGCTGCTTGGGCGCTTTTCCTTTGGGCCGGTTTTTCGACGCGATTGGCAGAGCGTGCGCTTGCGAAAATCTCCACCGTGTCGCGCATCCTCAAGAAGTTTCTTCTGAAGATGGTCTACTGGGTGACTTTCGTGTTGGGAGGCTTAATCCTACTCAGCTTCCTCGGAGTGAACATCACACCGTTCTTCGCAATATTCGGAGGTGTCTCGTTCATTCTCGGTTTTGCCTTGCAGCAAACGATCGGGAATCTGGCCAGCGGTTTGATGATGATGATTCTGAAACCCTTTGATACTGGAGATACGGTTCGCGTGGCGGGAGTCTCTGGTCAGGTTGACGAAATGTCGGTTGTCTCCGCTCAAATCAGAACATTCGACAACCAGATTGTTACCATTCCCAACAGCATTATTTGGGGCGACGTCATTACCAATGTGAGCGCCTCAGAAACGCGCCGGGTCGATCTTTTGTTTTCCATCTCCTATTCCGACAGCGCTGCGCAAGCGATCCAGGTTCTAGAAGACCTTGTGAGCAAAAACGAAAAGTGTCTCCAAGTCCCCGCTCCACAAATATTCGTGGGTGAGTTGGGGGAGAGCTCAGTCAACATCTATTGTCGACCATGGGTCAAACGCGAGGACTACTGGGAGGTCTTTTGGGGTCTAACCGGGGCCGCAAAGGAGTGTTTCGATGCAGAAGGTATCTCCATCCCATTTCCGCAGCGGGACATCCATATTAAATCCGAACAGGCTAAACGCTCCTGAAAAACTTACGTAATCGAGTTTTAAAGTCTCATTCCGTCCATGCAGCGAAGTTGTATCGCATTCGCTAGTTGGATCAATTCGGACGAAAGTGAATAGCGCTCTTCAGCGGTCATGAAACCGCTCTGTGGCGTGCGGCGGCTTCTTCCGGATTGTGTTGAAAAACTCGACCCGCCGAAAATCACATCCAAAATGTGGAACAATATTCTTCCGGAACGCTTACCAGAATACGATGCTTGTGAAGGACGGATTGCGAGGGAGAAAGTTCTCGTGGTTTGGTTATTCTTAGCAGGACATCGACTTTTTCAATACAATCTCGGCATACTTCCAGCTCGTCGGGCACGCAATTTCGCGCCTGCAGCGAATGGCAGGTTCGACGGGCCGCACTGTAGCGACAGAGCACCGAGGTGGGCGGCGCTATGGGCCGTTCGAGCCTTCACCGGCCCTTCGGCGTCACATCCTTCACCTCTTTCTGCAACAGCAGCGCCACCTGTTCAGCGGTGAACTTGTACCCCTGCCCATCGGGGATGCGCTCCGCAGAGATCGGGTACTTCGGCCTGCGGGGATCGATTCCCGTGATCCTGAAGGTGTCGCGGCCGGTGCTGAACTGTCGGCCAAAGTCGGCCGGCGACAGCCCGAAGGCTGCAGCGAGGGCTTCAAATCGCAACCTTTCGGGATCGAGCGCGCTCCCATCTGGGAGCGGAATGGATACGCGGAACCCTAGATCGAAACCCCAGCGCAGATCGACGCCCGAGATCTCTTTGGCTTCGACCACCAAGCCGTTGCGCGCGGCCACATCCTGGCAGGCTTGCAGCATCTCGTCCTGAAGCCGCTGGCAGAGGCCGGGTGTCAGGTTTCGGGGTGGCTTGGAGTTCGGCACGGCGCTGGGTTCCGGAAGGCAGGGGCAGACTGGTTATGCCGAAAGTGGTAATGCATCTGCCAGGTGTCATCAAACCCACCAGATGAATTCACACCGGATCTGTCGCTGCGTCCTGCAGTCGATACCGGAATTACTGCGCTCAATCTTGATCTGAGATCATCGATCCCGTTTCACGATCATAGGACGCGCTCGGCGCCGTCTTCCAGCCCCTTGATCCGATTGACCGGAACGCCTCTCCCCGCCCCAGTTCCACCTTCCGCCTGTATTCCGGTCCCTGCCTTGTGATCCGACTTGATCGTGGCGCGGGTCTACGCCTGTGTCGGGTAACAAGGAGGTGAGTTGCATGGTCAAGAGGCTGAAACTGAATGAGAAAACCCTGCGCGAGGCCGAGCCGAGGCCGGGCGCAAGCTATCAGATCTTCGACACCGAGGTGATCGGCTTTGCCGCCCGGGTCCAGGCCTCAGGCGCGCGGACCTTCACCATCGACTATCGCCATGCCGGACGGCAGCGGCGGATGACAATCGGCCGCTGGCCCGAATGGAGCGTGACGGCCGCCCGCGAACGCGCCAAGGAGTTGCGTCGTGCCATCGACGAGGGGCAGGATCCACTGGCATCGCGGGAGGAAATCCGCGGCGCCCCGCGCGTCACGGACATGATCGATCGCTACATCGCCGAACATCTGCCGAAGCTGTCCAAGACCAACGCGGGCGATCAGATCTCGATGCTGAAGAAGATGGTCGAACCTGCCTGGGGCACCAAGCTCGTGACGGAGATTACCAAGTCCGAGGTCGCGCGGTTCCTCGATATCGTGGCAGAGGGCCGTCCCCGCCCCTGCAAGCAGAAACCCAACAACCGGGCGCGCAAGCTGCAGGGCCACAAACCCACCCCGATCCGCGCCAACCGCATGGGCGAAGTGCTGCGCAAGATGTTTACGCTGGCGATGGAATGGGAGTGGCGGCTGGATAATCCGGCACAAGGTTTTCATCGGCGTATCGAGCATGCTCGTGAACGCTTCCTCTCCCCCGAGGAACTGATCCGTCTGGCAACCGTGCTCGACAACGCCGAGGATCAGCGCGCAGCCGCGATCATCCGCATCTGCATGCTGACCGGCGCCCGGGTCGGTGAGGTCCGGACAGCGCGGTTCGAACAGTTCAACCTCGACTATGCGATCTGGTCGAAACCGGCCTCGACGACGAAACAGCGCAAGATCCATCGCGTGCCGGTCTCGCAGGAAGTGGTGGCCATCGTGCGCCAGCGCCAGCTTGTCGTGCCGCGTGGCAATCCCTGGCTCTTCCCCGGCGACACTGTCGGCCAGCCGGTGCGGGAAATCCGTCGGTTCTGGGCGAGGGTCCAGAAAGATGCCGGGCTGGCCGACGTCCGCATCCACGACCTGCGCCATACCTTCGCTTCGCTGCTGGTCAGCGGTGGGTCTTCCCTGGAAATGATCGGCAAGCTGCTGGGTCACAGCCAGATGCAAACCACCCAGCGCTATGCGCATCTGATGGATTCCCCATTGCGCGCTGGTGTTGACACGGTGGCCAGCCTCCTGCGCCCGCGGCCGCGCCTCATACATGACGCCGCGCTGGGCGAGGCCGATCTCCCGAAATCGGCCTGACTATCACGCTGGCTCCTCGCCCCGCAACCGGTACCAGAGCGAGGTCAGGCGCTTGCGAATGGTGCTTTCATCCGGCACCTCGCCGGACTTCGAGTTCTGCACGAACCAGTCCTGCACCAGAACGACCAGAGCGGTCTTTGTATCGGGAATCCCCTTCTCGTAGAGAAACCAGGTCAGCCAGGCATACATCGCATCCCATTCATAGCGCGGGCTGGCTCCGGTGCTCACGGCCGGGCGGCGTAAAAGGTCCCGTTCTTCTTCGAAGTGCTGCAACGACCCTGCGGCCAAAAGCAGGTCCGACGACCGGATCGGTAATCCCTCAGACGGATCTGTTATCTGCATCCAAATCGAGCTTCCCGGTGGCAAAATCCGCCTCAGGCGTGCCTGATCCTCGCTCGGTCCATACCGGCGAAACATCGGCATCAGTTCCGCCATCGGCACTGCAACCAGCCCGGCGATTGTCTCCTCGCCGCAGCTGACCGGAGGGATGCCCGCCAGAACCTGCAAATGTCCCGCCGCGGCCCAGCCTGCAACATCGGCCGGATGGCACCCCCAGCGAACAGCGATCTCGTAAATGGAATAGAAGGCAATGGGCGGCAGGGGCATGCGGAAACTCCATTTGGGCATGCGGCATCCCGCGGCCCGAGCCGCCGGCATGCAGGTTACAAAAACCCGCTGTGCCAGGCACGCGGGCGGATTTGGGGTGCGGAGCTGGTGTTCGAGAATATCCGGCGCCAAACCAGAGCTGCCCCAAGGGGAGTGCAAGCTGCTGGCATGGTTCGTGTTTTTGATTCTGTTCGACTGCTCGCCGGGACGCTACGCAACTTCAGGATGCGTCTCAAGACTGCAGGTGGTGACATGCCGCGCGGTCAACTCCAACCCAGCGCTACGCCGCCGAATGTCGGCGGAACACGACCGGAATAACCCTTTCCGGCAATTCCGGTCCCTGTAAATCCCGCCAATCCGTCTGAATACCGGCCAATCGGCCCAACTTTGATGAGGCGGCGCCATTCGCGTGGTCGTCGCTACCTTGAAACGGCTCAAGCCTGCGCTTCAAAATGGTCGTGACCTCTCCCGTTCGCACTGCCCCACACCACGAAACCCCAATGAAACATGGGGCGGAATTGGGGGGCGGACTTCAATTCCACCTTCCGCCTGTCTTCCGCCCCCAAGGCTCTGCTTCGCTGACCCCGCGCCCCGAGTATCGGGGCGGATGTTGAACGGAGCAGATCATGAACGACCCCCTTCCGGATACCCCAGAGGATATCCCCGACCTTCTGGCCGACTGGATCAGTCGCGAGCAGCTGGCCCGCGCGCTCAGCCTCACCACGGATACGCTTTCCCGGTGGGAGGCACGTCGCAAGGGGCCGCCCTGCACCCGCATAGGCAGAAAGGTATTCTATCGCCGGGCCGCCGTGCAGGACTGGATCCGGGCACAGGAACAGGCGCATCCGGTCCGCAAATCACGGGGGCGGGCATGACAGCCCAGCCCCACAGCTCCGCCTGGCCGGCCGAGCGCCTTGCCGAGGCCCGCGCCGTCCTTGCCGATGTCGCCCATCATTCCGATCCCCTGATCCGGATCGCCTGTGACGTGCTGATCCGGCATGGCGAGACAGCGGACGAGCGTGCGGCCGCACAGCGTCTCCGCGTAGTTATCGACGCCCGGCGACCCGTTCAGCGCGCCCAGCGCGAAGATGGCGGGAGGGTGCGCTCATGAAGCGCCGTGGCACACCCGAAGCTGATCTGCAGCGGGCCGTGGTACAGGCGCTACGCTTCGTCCTGCCCCGATCTGCAATCATCCATCACTGCGCCAGCGAGGTGACCGAGGCCGGTCCCCGTGGCGCCAGGCGGCAGGCGATCCTGGTCGGCATGGGCGTTCATGCCGGCTTTGCGGACCTGATGGTGCTCTGCGAGGGTCGCGTGCTGTTCCTGGAACTGAAGTCGGTCAAGGGCAGGCTCAGCCTGACACAGGTGGCGTTTCGGGATGCGGTGCTAGCACAGGGTTTTGGCTGGGCGCTGGTCCGCAGTCTGGATGACGCGCTGGGCGCGCTGGCTGATCAAGGATTCACCACCCGCATCGCAGTACCTGTAGGAAGGACCGCGCCATGAGCCACGAGGCGACGAACTGGGCAATCCGGCAGCGCGGGTTGAAACCCACCACCAAGATCGTGCTCTGGCATCTCTGCGACCGGTTCAACCCGGACTACGGATGTTTTCCATCGCAGGCCCGGCTGGCACAGGATTGCGAGATCAGTCGCTCCACGCTGAACGATCATCTCGATCGGCTCGAGGCCGCAGGGCTGTTGCGTCGCGTGCCGCGGATCGATCCGGCAACAAAGCGCCAGTTGCCCACCCGCTACATCTTGGGGTTTGAGCCGGGCTTCACGCCGTCGGATGGGACCCCGCGTCCGAAAACCGGACACGGCGGAGAGTCTTTTTTCGATACCCCTGATGAGAGGGATTGCCTGCCCTTCGATGAGGTCATCGCCAGCCTGCCGTGCCCGGATTTCGGACATGGGATTGAGGTAAAAGCCGTGTCCGGTTTTCCGACAAAGCCGTGTCCGGAAAATCGCGAAAGCCGTGTCCGAATTCCGGACACTAACCTTGTAAGAGAACCACTAAGTAAACCAGTAAAGGAGGAGGAGGGCGCGCAAGCGCGCGCGGAAATCTCTGATCGGTTTTTTTGGGAGCTGCTCCAGGCGCTGGGCCTCGACCCTGCCGCCCTGCCCGGCTGGTGGCAGGGCTGGCCGCCCCGGCAACACGTTCAGCGCTGGCGCGACGCGTTGGGCCTCACCGAGGCCGAGATCGTCGCCACTGCCCAGGCCACCCGCCAGGACCACCCCGAACCACCAGATGGGCCGAAGGCGCTCGACCGCGCCATGCAGCGCGCCGCCCAGCGCAAGGCGGACAACGCCAGCAGGAAACGCAGACGAGGAAAACCTGGAATGTCGAAACCAGCGGCAACGCCCAGCGCCGACGTGCCGGCCTTCTATGCCGCCTGGGTGAACTCCGACAGCCATCTGCCAACCTGCGTCATCAGCAACACCATGCGCAACGCGATACTGGCCCGCGGGCTCGTGACCGCGGACCGGATGCGGGAACGCGGGGTTCTGTGAATGACCAAACTCGAGGGACCAAAACCATGAGTTACCAGGGACGGATCAACCGCACGGGCGGCACGAGGGTGAAACGGGCGCTGGGCGTGCAGGCGGCGCTGGAATGGGCCTTTCGGGTCGAGAAGGCGCAGCTCGAGCTGCCAGTGCTACAGGACGCAAACGAAGGGGGATTTGGCTTCGGCCTCGAATATGTCCTGCTGCACCGCGCGGCGCTAGGCTGCAAGATCGACGGCGGTCGACACAAGATCGGCACCTACATCCACGAGGATGCCGAGGTAATCGCCGCAACAGTGGCCGGGATGCCGGACAAGCTCGGTGGCAAGCGCATGGCGATCCGCGTGGCAGAGTTGGCGCGGGCTGGACTCACCCCCGACTGGATGCCCGGTGCTGTCCCGCGCTGCGTCCCGGTGGAGGTGAAGCGCAATCAGCATGGGGAGCGGGCAACAACGGTCGTCGTCGGGACCGAGCGCGTTCTGTCCCGCGGCAAGTGGCGCACGGTGGATGTGCTGGCTTGCCCGGTCACATACGTTCCGCATCCGCAGCAGATCGAGGCGGCGCGGCGTGCCTACGCGGACTGGTGGCAGGCGCTGGGCTGGATCCGGGATGGGCTGATCGACGGGGGTATGCTTCGCACGGTCGAGGTGACAGAGGCGATGCCGAAGGTAAGGCCGTGGAACCACAGGTGACGAGTGGAAATACCAGCACGCAGCTGTTCTTCGCGCCCGGCACCAGCGCCAGCGGGACTGACTCTTCGGACCTTTGTCCGAGTTTTCCAGATCGCCGAGATGGTCCCTCAGAAAAGCCGCAACCTCCAAACAGCGGACATCGTTGAACCAGGATGCGGTTTATGCCCTAAACAGCCCGGGGTCGGTGCGCTGCATTCTGATTCTTAACTCTTCATGCGTGCAGGCGCTCACTATGGCGAGCGTCATACTCGGCCTCGCCCCGAGGCGCGGAATTCAGACGGTGAGAGGCCGAACCGGCCCTTGAACGCACGGCGAAAACTGTTCGGCTCGATATAGCCGAGATGCCGGGAGATCGCTTCGATCGTCAGATCGGTTCCTGCCAGGAGCGCGCTGGCGCGGTCTTCAACGAACCTCGCCTTGACCTCCCGAAACGTCGTGCCTTCGTCTTTCAGGAGGCGCTGCAGGGTCCGAGTGCCCATGGCTAGCCGATTTGCGATCACGTCCTCGGAGAGGTCTCGCGACACAAGCTGGGCAAATAGCATTTCGCGAACGACATCTTCAAACGTGCGCGGGGGGGAGACGCCCATCAGCACCGGCAACTCTCGGAAGACCAGCGCGTTTTTCGCTTTGAGCGGCGTCGGGTTTGGCGCAGAGAGGCTGCGCACACCGACCGCGACGGCAGGCATCGCGCGCCCCATTTGCACCGGAGTGCCGATCGCATTCTCGAGGAACGCCCGACGGTCGGCCTCCCGCCCGGGAATCTCGATCCACGACGGCCGCCACCCGCCGCCAAGAAAGTGCCGGACGACATGTATGATTATGAACAGCGCCGCATCTTCGAGGTGCCTTCGGCCGATAACCGCGTGAAGTCCGGTCTGACGACCGATGAGCAGGTGCTCTCCGGCCTTCTGCAGGACGAGCGCCGAACCGGGGCTGATCAGCGGAAAGGCTCGCCGTCCTCGCCTTAGACCGTCGCCAAGGTTGCGTGCCCCCAGGACGTACCGGGCATAGGCCGTGTAGGCGGCATAGTCGAATTGGCCGCTAAGACGTGCCCCAAGGTGATCATCTCCCATCGCCCGTGCCACGTGCTCGAGGACCACGGCTTCCAGCCGATACGGAAGATATCCGGTTCTCTGTTCGATAGCCCTTCTGTCTAGGTCAGCTGCCGCAAGCGCGCGGTTCACCACGGCAGGCGACGCGGCCCGGTCGAGGATCGACACCATCTGCGAGAACTCGACGACGTTCACCATCGGAATGTTCATGGCGCATTCTGTCGTAAAATGATTGCCCGGGACAAGTCGGAACTATGATAGTTTCGGATCCGCGAACAGGACATTCAGAATCCTACACAAGGGAAGCCGATCGATGAAGCAATCCACCTATGCAGGTGCCTGGATCTTTCTGCTCTGGCCGGTCGCACTGACGGCTCAGACCTACGTCGGCGACGTGGCTATCCAGGAAGACGACGTCGAACTTGGGGCGCGCCACTATTCGCCCTATCTCGACCAGTCCTACCCCAATCGGGTATTCTTTGGCGATACGCACCTGCATACGTCCTATTCGACCGATGCCGGCATGATCGGGAACGTGCTGGGGCCTGACGATGCCTTTCGCTTCGCGCGCGGCGAGAAGGTGCGCGCTTCAATGGGTACATGGGCACAACTCGTCCGGCCACTCGACTTCCTAGTGGTCGCAGATCATGCCGAGAACCTCGGCCTCGCGCCGATGATCGCGGAGTCGAACACTGGTCTGCTGGCGAACGACTGGGGACGCAAGCTGCATGACATGGTCAAGGGCGGCGATCCGATCGCGGCCTATGTCGAATGGGGGGCCGCGCTCAACGAAGCGGCCGACATGATCCAGGACGACAACCTGCAGCGCACGATGTGGAACCGGATCGTCGACAGCGCCGAGCGGTTCAACGAACCCGGCGTCTTCACCGCGTTGCACGGGTTTGAGTGGTCTTCGGGACCGGACGCGAACAACCTCCACCGGGTGGTGATGTTCCGCGACGATGCCGATAAGGTCGAGGACCTCGTCCCCTTCTCCACCTATGACAGCACGGATCCCGAGGATCTCTGGGACTGGCTCGAGGCCTACGAGGAGAACACGGGCGGACAGGTCATGGCCTTCGCCCACAACGGCAACCTGTCGAACGGCCTGATGTTCGATGACGTGCGGATGAACGGTGAACCGCTCGATATTGCGTATGCCGAGCGGCGGGCGCGATG
This sequence comes from Ruegeria alba, assembly GCF_022321465.1. Lineage (NCBI taxonomy): Bacteria > Pseudomonadati > Pseudomonadota > Alphaproteobacteria > Rhodobacterales > Roseobacteraceae > Ruegeria > Ruegeria alba. Next base: position 20,989 of record NZ_JAKOEM010000032.1, read on the forward strand.
GGAGCCGGTCTACGAAGTCACACAGATGAAAGGCGACGGCGAGACCCACCCGATGCTTAGCCCCAACGACGAGTTCTCCGACTACTACACCTGGGACCGCGGCAACTTCGGCACCGAGCTGAAGACGCCGGAGATGCTGCCCCGGGAATACGCCCGTCAGGCTCTGGCGCGCGGCTTGAAATACGAGGAAGAGATCGGTGCCAACCCGTTCAAGTTCGGCATGATCGGGGCGACCGACAGCCACACCTCTCTCGCCACGACGCGCGAGGACAATTTCTTCGGCAAGGCGAGTATCGTGGAGCCGGGCACCGGCGCGGCCCGCTACGAGGACTTCATCGTCCAGCCAGTTATCCTTGGCGAAGCAATTGCGGTCAGGCACTATGAGGCGCTGGCCTCCGGTCTCGCTGCCGTCTGGGCGCGAGAGAACACGCGCGAGGCGATCTGGGATGCCTTCAAGCGGAAGGAGGTCTATGCCACCACCGGTTCGCGTATGACCGTGCGTGTTTTTGCCGGATGGGACTTCCAGGAACACGAAGTGCATCGCCCCGACTTCGCGGCGACGGGCTATGCCCGCGGCGTGCCGATGGGGGCGGACCTTTTCGCGGGGCCTGTGGGGGCCGCGCCCACCTTTATGGTTCGCGCCCTGCGCGATCCGGACGGCGCCAACCTCGACCGCGTCCAGATCGTGAAGGGCTGGCTCGGCGATGCCGGAGAGCCGCAGACAAAGGTCTTCGACGTTGCGTGGTCCGGCGACCGCGCACCGGACGCCGAGGGTAAACTTCCTCCGGTGGGAAGCACGGTCGACGGCGCCGACTTCACCAACACGATCGGCGCGGCGGCACTCGGCGGCTACTGGGTCGACCCGGAATTCGACCCGTCACAACGCGCCTACTACTACGTCCGCGTGCTCGAAATCCCGACGCCATCGTGGCTCGCCCACGACGAGGCGTTCTACGGCCCGCTCAACCTTCTCGAGGACGCCGTGATGGTCCAGCAGGACCGAGCCTACACTTCACCCGTCTGGTACGCGCCGGGGTAGGACTTCATCACCGGTGCTGAGGTCCGCTCAGGGCGCGTTCCAGCTGTTGGCTGCAAAATGCACGAAAGTCTGCTGTGCAACAAACGCCGCCCCCCCTCCTCTGGTTCCTCCCCGGCTCCAAACCTATGCGGGGGGGCTCAGCGCAGAGGTTTGCTAGCGACTGGATTCCTCACCGGGGAATCCACCTGGAAGCCACCCTGCAGGTGCCGGCCGGAAATTCGACTCCAAATCAAAGGCTTACAAAATCATGAACTGGCAGGGTGGATTCCCGGCCGGAATCCAGGGAATCCACCTTCGGGGAATCCTCCCCGGCCGGAAGCCACCCTTCTTGGAAGGCTTTGAATCCACGTCACTTTTCAGATTGACAAAGCTGCCCCCCTTGACCTACCCATCGATCATCGAAGAATAGCGCCCGGAGGAAACCCCTCTCGGGCGCTTTCGTTTTTCCCACATCCGAGACCTGCCCCATGGACCTCGTCTTCGCGCCGAGCCAGATCGAAACCTGGCCGATCGATCGACTGCGCCCCTATGCCCGCAATGCCAAGATGCACGATGAGACCCAAGTGGCGAAGATCGCCGCCAGCATGGCCAGGTTCGGCTGGACGGTGCCCTGCATGGTGGCCGAGGATGGCGAACTGATCGCCGGCCACGGTCGGGTGCTGGCCGCCACGGCGCTGGGGCTGACCGAGGTGCCCGTAATCCGGCTTAGCCATCTGGACGATGCCGAGCGCCGGGCCTACCGGATCGCCGACAACAAGCTGACGGAACTCGGCGATTGGGACGAGGTCCTGTTGCGCGACGAAATCGCGGGACTGCTGGCCGAGGATTTCGACCTCGATGTTCTCGGCATCTGTGACGAAGAACTGGATGCCCTGCTGCGCGACCCCGAGGCGCTGGGCGGCGATGGCCCGGTCGAGGGTGAGAACGATGTACCCGATTTGCCGGTCACTCCGGTGTCGGCGCTGGGCGATCTCTGGCAGCTCGGACCGCATCGTCTGATCTGTGGCGACAGCACGAGCGCCGATGTGGTCGGGCGACTGCTGGGCGATGTACGACCGCTTCTGATGGTCACCGACCCACCCTATGGTGTGGAATATGACCCGTCCTGGCGCAATCAAGCCGGCGCGGCAAAGACCAAGCGAACGGGAAAGGTGCTGAACGACGACCGAGCCGACTGGCGCGAGGCATGGGCGCTGTTTCCCGGCGATGTCGCCTATGTCTGGCACGGAGCGTTGCATGCCACGACGGTGGCCGAGAGCCTGCAAGCCGCGGGTTTTGCCATCCGGTCACAGATCATCTGGGCAAAGGATCGTCTGGTACTGAGCCGTGGAGATTATCACTGGCAGCACGAACCCTGTTGGTATGCAGTGCGTGCCAAGGGCAAGGGCCACTGGGCTGGCGATCGCAAACAGACCACCCTCTGGCAGATCGCCAACCGGGATCAGGACGCCGATACGGTGCACGGCACCCAGAAGCCGGTGGAATGCATGCGGCGGCCGATCCTGAACAACTCGAGCCCCGGCCAGGCGGTCTATGAGCCGTTCATGGGATCTGGCACCACGCTGATCGCGGCCGAGACCACCGGTCGAGTCTGCTTCGGCGTCGAACTGAACCCGGCCTATGTCGATGTTGCCATCGAACGCTGGCAATTGTTCACCGGGGAAGAGGCAGTGCTGGCGGAAACCGACGAGAGTTTTTCAGCCCTCAAGAACAGCAGAGCCCGCTCTCCGGTAAGCTGACTTTCCGCCATTCCGGGGGATCGAGTTTCGGAGCCGCCAAAACGATACCGATAAGTCAGTTTGTGGATGGTATGGCCACGAGGTCAATCCGGTACACGGTCCCCCGGCCCTCGACCTTCTCAGCGGTGATGGGCAGGCCCAGTTTCTTCTTGAGCGCGCCCGAGATCATCCCCCGCACCGTGTGTGCCCGCCAAGAAGTCACCTCGACAATCTCCGCTACCGTCGCGCCCTCAGCCCTCTGCAACAACGCAATAACCTGAGCTTGCTTCGTGCCGGTGCGCCCAGAGGTCGGCGGAACCTCGAACGTCGCGCCCTGCTCCACCTTCGCCTTCCGCGCCCGGGCGACCGCACCGGCCACCACCGGATCGATCCCGATGGCTGCGAGCCCGGCCTCGGTGGCAATGAGCGTCGTACCTTGCCCATCGCCAGTTTCGCGCCACAGGGGCTCGCCCCGGCGCAGGTTGGCGTCGACCTCCTCGAGCCAACCACGGGACATCATCTTTCCGACGACCGACTTGGCGGCGGCGCCATGCAGCCCGTCGGGCAGCGGAAGGGCCAGGTTCCCCGGCCGGGCTGCGGCACGGGACAGAATGATGGATTGGGTATCGGTGGGATTTGACATTGGGACCTCCGGGGTTCCGGCACGCGGCCTCGCGCACCTTCTACGGAGGCAAGCCCCGCCAGATGGCGGGGTGGGTTTCGCGCGGCCGCAGGCACCTCAGGCGGCGTGTTCGCCCTCGCCAAAAAGGAAGTCGGTGATCTTGCGCAGATCGGCGGCGACAGAGTTGATCGATCCGACGGCACCCCAGTTGATGGCGTCCGGATCGAACTCGAAGTGGTCGGCGCTGAGGGCTGTCAGCCGCTCCAGCATGGTATCGATCTCAGCCTTGGCGGCAATGAAGGCGCTCAGGGCCTCGTCGTTGTTCCGGGTCTTGCGGCGGGGGATCATGGCAGGGTCATCCTTGGGTGAGTTGCATCGCTTTCTTGCGATCAGCGTCGCTCTGTCCCGCCGATCTATCAACTCAAATCCAAATGATATCATCGGTTTGAGCGGAGTATTCCGGCCATGCAAGGAATGAGCGAGCGGGACTATGCCGCCCATTCCGGACTGTCGCGCGGCGGCGTGCAGAAGGCCCGCCGGAACGGGCGGCTGGTACTCTTCGACGATGGCTCGATCGATGCGGATGGCTCGGATGCGCGGCGTGCAGAAATGACCGATCCCGACCAGCAGCGCCGATCCCTGAGCGGGGACGGATTGATCAGCGGTCCGGGTGAGACCTCGTCTTATCTGAAGGCACGCACGGCGCTGACGGTCTACCAGGCGCAGGAACGCCAGCTTGCGATCCAGAAGAAGAAAGGCACGCTGGTCGATCGGGCGCGGGCGGAAACGCTGGTGTTTCGCCTCGCGCGGCAGGAGCGGGATGTCTGGGTCACCTGGCCCGGACGGGTGGCGGCCCTGATGGCAGCGCAGATCTCGGCGGAGGTGGAACGACAGACCGGGGCATCGGTCACGATCGAAACCGCGATCCTGCAGAGGGTGCTGGAAGCCCATGTCCGAGACCAGCTCGACGCCCTCGCCGATCTCCGGGTCTCCCTCGGATGATGGTGTTCTGACCGACAACGACCTGACCAAAGGTCTCGACCTCACCTTCGATGGGGCGGCGGACATCCTGCACAGCTGGGCCAGGGGTTTGCGGCCCGACCCGAACCTGACGGTGTCGGAATGGGCAGATCAGCACCGCTGGCTCAGCTCCCGGGCCTCCGCCGAGCCGGGGCGGTACCGAACGGCGCGCACGCCCTATCTGCGGGCCATCATGGATGCGCTGAGCCCGGGCCATCCGGCGCAGCGCATCAGCTTCATGAAGGCGGCACAGGTCGGGGCGACTGAGGCCGGCAACAACTGGATCGGCTTTGTCATCCATCACGCACCCGGCCCGATGCTGGCGGTGCTGCCAACCGTCGAGATGGCCAAGCGCTCCTCTCGCGGCCGGATCGACCCGCTCATCGCCGACAGCCCGGCGCTGCACGAGCGCGTCAACCCGGCCCGGTCGCGCGATGCCGGCAATTCGATGCTGTCGAAGGAATTCCCCGGTGGTATCCTGGTGCTGACCGGCGCGAACAGCGCGACAGGCCTGCGCTCGATGCCGGCACGTTATGTCTTCCTCGATGAGGTGGATGCCTATCCCGCCTCGGCCGACGAGGAAGGGGATCCGGTCACCCTTGCCGAGGCCCGCACCACGACATTTGCGCATCGGCGCAAGGTCTTCATGGTCTCCACGCCCACGATCCGGGGGTTTTCCCGCATCGAGCGGGAGTTCGAGGCCAGTGACCAGCAGCGTTACTTCGTGCCCTGCCCGCATTGTGGGGCGATGCAGTGGCTGCAGTTCGAACGGTTGCGCTGGGCGAAGGGACGACCGGAAACGGCGATCTATACCTGCGCGGGCTGCGAGCGCCCCATCGCCGAGCATCACAAGACGGAGATGTTGGCGCGGGGCGAATGGCGAGCCACGGCGGTTGGGAGTGATCCCAACGCGATCGGCTTCCACCTCTCGGCGCTTTATTCGCCGCTGGGCTGGAAGAGCTGGGCCGACATCGCGCGGGACTGGCTGGCGGCCCAAGGCTCCGAGGACATGCTGCGCGCCGCGCGCAACACGCTTCTCGGCGAGACCTGGGTCGAGAGCGGGGATGCGCCGGAATGGCAACGGCTGGCGGATCGCCGGGAGGCCTGGAAAGCCGGTACGGTGCCGGCGCGCGGTCTCTTCCTCACCGCCGGAGCCGATGTGCAGAAGGACCGGATCGAGGTCGATGTCTGGGCCTGGGGTCGGGGGCTGGAAAGCTGGCTCATCGATCACATTGTCATCCCCGGCGGCCCGGACGACCCGGAATGCTGGGAGGCGCTCTCTGACCTGCTGGGGCGCAGCTGGCAGCACGCCGGTGGCGCCTATATGACGGTGGCACGGCTTGGGATCGACACCGGCTACGAGGCCGCGGCCGTCTATGCCTGGGCGCGCAAGGCGGGCTTTGACCAGGTGGCACCGCTCAAGGGGCTCGAAGGCTTCAATCGTTCGGCGCCCGTTTCGGGCCCGACCTTCGTTGATGCCACGGTGGGCGGCCGCCGTCTGCGCCGCGGTGCCCGGCTCTGGTCGGTGGCGACGGCAACGTTCAAGACCGAGACCTACCGCTTTTTGCGGATCGAGCGGCCGAGCGACGAAGACAGGGCGCTGGGCGTCGTGGATCCTGCGGGCACGATTCACCTGCCTGGCTGGGCTGACACCGAATGGCTGAAGCAGCTTGTCGCCGAGCAACTCGTGACCATCCGCAACAAGCGCGGCTATGCGCGGCAGGAATGGCAGAAAATGCGCGAGCGGAACGAGGCGCTCGACTGCCGCGTCTACGCCCGCGCCGCGGCCTGGATCCTCGGCGCCGATCGCTGGGACGAGGCCACCTGGCAGCGGCTCGAGGCGCAGGCCGGTGTGGAAACCCACCTGCCCGTCGCCATGCCGACGGACGCAATACCGACAGACCCGGGCCAGCCCCGGGCCGGAACCCTGGTGACCCCGCGCCGGAAACGGCGGGTCTATACACCAAACTTCATGAGGGATTGATGGAACTCGACCGGATGGTGGCCCTTCTGGCTGCCCTGGAGGAAGCCCGCTACGCCGGGCTGCGCAGCGTCAGCTATGACGGCAAGACCGTGACCTATGGCTCGGACGCAGAACTGGCCTCCGCCATCCGCGATCTCGAGGGACGGATCGCCACCGCCTCTGCCACACCCCGCCGCCGGCGCTGGGGTACCGTGGCGACAAAGGGGCTCTGAGCCATGGCCTTCGACGCCTTCCGCCAGCGGCTTGGCGCCATCATCGGCGGGTTTGATGCGGCGCAATCCCATCGCCGCATGCGGGGCTTTCGCGCCAGCCGCGCGCATGTGAACACGCTGATCGCGGCCTCGGGTGAGACCATCACCGCCCGGGCCCGCTGGCTGGTCAGGAACAACGGCTATGCCGCCAATGCCGTGGATGCCTTTGCCAACCATGTGGTGGGCGACGGGATCAAGCCCTCATCGAAGATCGGCGATGCGACAAAGAAAGAAGAGCTTCAGAAGCTCTGGCTCGCCTGGACCGACGAGGCCGATGCCGAGGGGCTCACCGACTTCTTTGGGCTCCAGCGCCGGGCGGCGCGTGAGGTTTTCCTTGCGGGCGAGGTTTTCCTGCGCATTCGCAGCCGGCGGGTGGAAGATGGGCTCACCGTGCCGATGCAGCTGCAGATGCTGCCCTCGGAGATGTTGTCTCTCGATCTGACCCGCCCGATGCCCGGATCCGGCTCGATCCGTCAGGGCATCGAGTTCGACGGGATCGGGCGCCGTGTCGCCTATCACTTCCTGCGCCGTCATCCCGGCGATCTGACCGACCCGGGGCTGGTGGGCGAGACGGTGCGAGTGCCGGCCACGGAGGTGGTCCACATCCTCGATCCGGTCGAGGCCGGACAGCTGCGTGGCGTCTCCCGCTTTGCCGCAGCGATCGTGAAGCTCTTTACCCTTGATCTCTATGACGATGCGGAACTGGAGCGGAAGAAGACCGCGGCGATGTTTGCAATGTTCATCACCTCGCCTGCTCCGGAAACCGCGCTGGAACCGGCAGAAGAGGATCTGGAGGTCGAGCCCGGTCAGGTGGTCCGGCTCGATCCCGGCGAGGATGTCTCCACCCCGGCCACGCCGGATTCCGGGTCCACCTATGAACCCTTCCAATACCGGACACTTTTGCAGATCGCAGCGGCGCTGGGCGTGCCCTATGGCTATCTCACCGGCGACACGGCAAAGGGCAACTTCTCGAACACGCGGATTGCGCTGGTCTACTTTCGTCGTCGCATCTCGGCCTTCCAGCATTCGGTGATGGTCTACCAGCTTTGCCGCGCGGTCTGGACGCGATGGATGGACATGGCCGTGCTGGCGGGCGCCATCGACTTGCCGGGCTATGCCGCCGATCGCCGGGACTTCCTCGCCTGCGACTGGCTGCCCACAAAATGGGACTGGATCGACCCGGCCAAAGATGCGGCCGCGGAAATCCTGCAGATCGAAGCTGGTCTGAAGTCCCGGACGCAAGCGATCGCCGAACGTGGCCATGACGCCGAACAGGTCGATCGGGAAATTGCAGCTGAGCGCAAGCGCGAGGCGGACCTGGGTTTGGATTTCCGGAGACCGGGGTCGCCCGCCCAGGCCGCTGGCAAGACCGGCGACGCGGATCAGAACCCCGAAACCGATGCGGAGGGGCAGAACCGGAACGAAGGCGAGGATGACGGCGATGACCGGGACCTTCGTCCCGAGAAAGATCGATGATGCGTCACATCCAGATTGCCCAGCGTGTCTTCAACACGCCGCTGATGGTCGATCCCGCCAAGGCGCTGGCGTTCCTGGCCGGTCTCGGGCCACGCATCACAGGTCGCGAGATCAGCTTCGAAGGACTGGACTTGCCACCGGCGGATCCGGCAGACGCCACCCTGCCCGCCCGCGCCTCACTCTTCGGTGATGACCTCGCGCGCCACGGGACCGGCACCGGCGGTCCACCTTATGCGGTGGTCGAGGGAATCGCGGTGATCGCGATCACCGGAACCCTCGTCCATCGCGGCGCCTGGATCGGCCAATCCTCGGGACTGACGTCTTATGAGGGGATCGCGGCCCAACTTCAGGCGGCGCTCGAGGACCCCGCCATCCGCGGCATTGCGCTCGACATCGACAGTTTCGGCGGTGAGGTGGCAGGCGCCTTTGATCTCGCCGACCGCATTCGCGCGGCGCGGCAGGTCAAACCCGTGCAGGCTTTTGTCGCCGATCACGCGCTCTCTGCAGGGTATGTACTCGCCTCACAGGCTGACCGGATCATACTGTCCCGCACCGGCGCGATCGGCAGCATCGGCGTGGTGGCCATGCACAGCGACATGAGCGGAGCGCTCGATCAGAAGGGCATCGCCGTCACCCTGATCAATGCCGGCGCCCGCAAGGTCGATGCCAATCCCTACCAGCCCCTGCCCGAGACCGTCCGCGCCCGGATTGCCGGCGAACTCGAGGAACTCCGTCAGCTCTTTGCCGAAACCGTCGCCGAAGGCCGTGGCAATCGCCTCGACGCGGCAAGCGCGCTCAGCACCGAAGCCGGCGTGTTCCGCGGCGAGGCGGCGGTCTTTGCCGGTCTCGCGGACGAGGTCGCCGATCCCGTCACCGCCTTCCGTGCCTTTGCCGCCGCGCCCCACGGCACCAATCCCACCAGCAGAAAGGGTCCACTGATGATCACTTCACTCACCGATGCTCCGAACCCGGCCTCGGTCGCAAACCCGCCGGAGGCAACCAACACCTCCGCGCCGCCTAACGTCGCCAGTCTTGTTCCGCCCCCATCGGCAGAAAGCCCAGACGCACTCTCGCCGGAAGCCATCCGCGCCGAGGCGGCAGAAGTGGCGCAGGTCTGCGCCCAGGCCGCCCGGCTCGGCGTGCAGATCGACGCCGCTGACGCCGTCGCCCGCGGCCTCAAGCCCGAAGCCCTGCGCGCAAAGGTGCTCGCAGAACTGGCCACCCGCAGCGATACCGCGGGCATTGTGGCTGCCGCACCAGCGGCCAGCGCAAAGGAAAGCCCCATCATCGCGGCCGCCAGGAAATCGGCCGCCGCCTCGCGCTGATCGCCTCCCCAACATCCCGGAGACTGAACCATGCCCGTTCTGACGCAACCGCCCAGCATGGGCGATGTCCTCAAATATGAGCTCAACCCGAACTACACCCGCGAGGTGGTGACCCTGGCCGCCGGGATGCCCTTCCCGGTCGGCTCCGTCCTCGGAAAGATCACCGCCAGCGGCAAACACACGCTCTCATCTGACGCAGGCAGCGATGGGGCGGAGACCGCCAGCGGCGTTCTGCTCTATGCCGTGGATGCAACCCTGGCCGACGCCGTGGGCATTGTCATCGCCCGCGGACCCGCCATCGTCTCGCGGGCAGAGCTTGCCTATGACGGCAGTGTCGATGATGCCGCCAAGATCACCGCCAAGCTCGACCAGCTTGCCGCTCTCGGCATCATCGCCCGCGACGGCGTCTGATCCTCCCTGTCCCCCGGAGCACTCCCATGACCCTGATCCGCAATCCTTTTGACGCCGGCGGCTATTCGCTGGCCGAGATGACGCAGGCCATCAACATCCTGCCCAATCTCTACACCCGCCTCGCCCAGATCGGCCTCTTCCGCTTCGAAGGTGTGAGCCAGCGCTCGGTGATCATCGAACAGCACGAAGGCGTCTTGAGCCTTTTGCCCTCGGTCTCCTTGGGCGGCCCGGCCACCGTCGGCACCCGCGAGGGCCGCGCGATGCGCAGCTTTGCCCTGCCCTGGATCCCGCATGACGATGTGCTCCTGCCGGCCGATATCCAGGGTCAACCAGCCCTCGGGACCTTTGATGCTGCCGATACACTGGTCGAGGTGATGAACCGCAAGCTTCTCTTCATGCGGCGCAAACATGCCCAGACCCGCGAATACATGGAGATGAATGCGCTCCGCGGCATCGTAAAGGATGGCGCAGGAACCACCCTTTACAATTACTTCACCGAATTTGGTCTGGCGCAGATCTCGGTCGACTTCCTGCT
>NZ_JAKOEM010000033.1:0-21597 GCF_022321465.1 Ruegeria alba
AACTCTCCTGCAAATCAAGAGAATTGAATCAGCAGCCAAAGCATCGCTCAAGCAGAGTTTTTCAACAGTATCCGGACAAACCGGACTTGCGCGGTTGATCCTGCAGCGCTGCCTGCTCGTTGCAAAACACAAAAGACAGCTTCGATGCCCGTTCGAAATTGGCTCGAAACTCCTTCGGCTCCCCCTGGGATTGTTCCTTGGCTCAGCCGTTCACTGGGCCGGCACAACCTCGGGCATCTGGTAGGCCTTGAATGCCTCGACATCCGGCCCGTAGGCGCGCATCAGGAAGCTCCAGCCGTCTTCGGGCGTATAGGCGTAGTTGGGCGCCAGAGAGCGACACTCTTCTCCGCCGAAAACAACGTCGAAGGAACCGTCCGCGTTCGTGACCGCGCTGCGTGTCGAGCTGACAATGTTGTCCCTGTCCGACATCAGATAGAATTCAGGGCCATAGAGGGTGATCGAGAAGAACTCCTTCGCGGGCACCTTGGGGAACGTCGCCGTGTAGCAGACATTCGCCTTCGCGTCCTCCGGTCCGCCTATCGCATACATCGAGGCCGAGTCCGGCCCAAGGCCCCAGGCGCCTGCGGTGACATAGGTGAAGTATTCCCAATCCTTGACTTCATCGGGGCCGCTGACCATGGCGCCGAAACTGTTGGGCAGTTCCGCATAGGCCTTGACCAGTTCGCCACGCACTTTCTCCAGAAGCGGGATATCGACCTGCGGGATGTCGGCTTCGGGCGCGGCGTTTTCGATGGCGAATTCGGGCTGCAGCACCTCGACGACCCTCGCCACGTCTTCCGGTGAACCGTCCGTGCCGGTGCGGATGCCTATGCCGATGAAGTCTGTCCGGAAATCCCCCGCCGCGAAGGTGTATTCGCCGCCCCCGAAGAGGTAGTAAGGCGTCGTGTGATCTTGGTCGATGATGTGGACGGACATGAAACGGTCGCCGTCTTGCGGTAGCTTAAGAGTGAAGCCGTTGCGCGTATTAACGATCGCGATCGAGTAGATCGTGTCGACGTTCGGCGACACCACCCATCGGTCGGCGGCGGTCGTGAGCCCGGTGAAATGCGCGAAGATGTTCACGCCCCCTGCACGTTTGAGGAAGTCGAGGAAGAAGGCATTGGTTTCCGCGTTGATGTATTCGCCGGCGGTCATGCCGTACTGAACCGGATCAACAGACCAGCCGCTCGAGTCTATGTCGGGGATTTCAGCTGCGGCCGGACCAGCCAGGCCGAAGACCGCCATCAGGGTCAAAAGTGAGCGTTTCATTCTGATGCTCCCATTTCTTGGCTCCCAGGTGAGGCGGACCGCTTGTGCCAGTCGTCATAGTTTTCCGGAGAGTTGAAGCTGTTTTGTAACGGCGGCTCCGGATCGGTTCCTGTTCGAGTTTTATCCGCGGCAGTTTGGTGCTGCAAGCGGCGTTTCCGGAATGCCTTTTTCATAATCTCCTCTCTCATCTTCAGGATTTTTGCGCCGCGATTGTGATAGACGTCGGCGGGTTTCAGGTCTGCCAGGCTCTCGTGGAAGCGATGACTGATGTAGAAAACAATAGATGACATGGAAGAGTTTAGTAGGGCGCGATGAATCCGAGCACTTACAGAATGGCGGCTTTGGGCTGAGGCTGTGTAATAACTTGGGATGATGTATGCTTTCGGCAAAGATCGGAGGCGGACATGTCGGGTTATATCGAGGGAACGGATAGGGGGCAGACGACGCTGTTTCCAGACCGGCTGGAAGACTGGATCTGCGAGGACAATCCGGTTCGCGTGGTCGACCTTTTCGTGGACGGGATCGATCTTGCAGAGTTTGGCTTTGGCCGTACGTCGCCGGCGTCAACGGGACGGCCGGGCTATCACCCATTAGTCCTGCTGAAGCTGTTCATCTACGGTTATCTGAACGGGGTTCCGTCCAGCCGGCGCTGGAGCGGGAGGCCGGTCGCAATGTCGAGGTCATTTGGCTCACTGGGCGATTGGCGCCGGACCACAAGACGATTGCCGATTTCCGGCGCGACAACGGTGAAGCCATCATCGGCCAGAAGTGGCCGCTTCTGGCCAAGCAGGTCTGGGCCATCCGTGCCCGGCTGGAGCTTGCTGGCAATCTCAGGGACCTCGCGCTGTTCAATCTTGCGATCTTGTCCGGCTGAAGGTCACCGACCTTGTCATTGGCGACCGCGTCCGCGAAAGGCATGCCATCGGATCATGAGGGCGCGTTCGGGGCACGTTAGGCAAACCGGTGGTCCAGATGTCGCCAAAACCACCGCAAGTGAAGGCACCCGCATTCTGAAGGACTGGGGTGGGGCAACGCATGAAGTGCTGATCAGCGGAGACGGTGGCGCCACCTGGAACGGGCAAAGCTATTCCTCGCTGTCGGCGGTGGCGCGGGCGATGACGGGGACCAACCGCAACGGGCCCAAGTTCTTTGGGGTGCGCGACGGATCACGCCGATGTTCCGCTGGCGCTGTGCCATCTACACCCGCAAGTCGACCGAAGAAGGGTTGGATCAGGACTTCAACTCGCTGGATGCGCAGCGCGAGGCCTGTGCGGCTTATTTCCTGAGCCAGACGCATGAGGGCTGGGCAGAGCTTTCTGATCGCCATGATGACGGAGGGTTCTCTGGTGGCTCAATGGATCGCCCGGGGCTCAAGCAGTTGCTCAAGGACGTCCAAGCGGGCCGCATCGGCATCATCGTTGTTTACAAAGTCGAGCGTCTGACCAGATCTTTGTCCGGCTTTGCCAAGATGGTTGATCTCTTTGACGGGGCAGGGGTGTCGTTCGTGTCGGTCACCCAGGCCTTGAACACGACCTCGTCCATGGGGCGCCTGACCCTGAACGTTCTTTTGTCCTTTGCGCAGTTTGAACGCGAAGTGCCTTCCGGAACTACCGCTGGACTGGCACGAACAACCGAAGATTCTGGGCTTTCCGCATCACTAGAGCGTCCATGCCCGACCCAAGACCTCACCCGTAAATGCCCCGCTGAGACTTCAGTCGATATCGCGCTGAAATGGTCCGCTTCTGAGACGGATTTTGAGGTCTCTACCGCCACCACTCTTCGTGACCTGCGGAAAAATGAACTCTAATCAGAGAGCAGGTATCCAATACGGTTTTAGGAAGACTGAGTGGTGGTGGTCGCAGTCTCCTGCGAACTGGTCTCAGCCAAGATTTTCCCGTTTACAGGGAATTAACAGGGATTTTCGCCGAGATTAGGGGCAATATCAGCACATTTCAGGGATTCCACGGACGATTTTACGCGTGATTACAGTGGCTTATCGCGGGTTTCCCTGTTCTTTGAGTAACAGGGAATTGACCCGTCAGATTCAGGGAAGCCCCCAGCCGTATCAGGGAAGGCCTTCAGGTGTTTCTGGGAACCACTGAACGCGGCTAGGAATGCCGGCGGCGCCAGATATCGTGCACGCGCGTTCGGCTCTGATGTCACGGCCAAAATTGTGGGGTTTTCGGGTTGCATACGTTCATGTTATGTTCACACTGAGCGATTCTATCACAAAAGCGGTTTCGCTCAGCTGGGACAACCTGCCCAAAGGCGCCCTTCGTTAAGGACAGCCCCTGGCCAGCAGGATCCGAGCGCGAACACACTGTCGGGACAAGCCACCGCCGATGAGGCCTTGGCACCCCGAAGTTGCCTTGACGAGCGTTGCCCCGAATGCGTGAGGCGACCCGAATTCACCACAAATTTGAACCGCCAAGGGCGCAGCGACCGGTTGCCTGAGCTCTTGCGAAGGAAAGGACTGACGTATGACACGCCAAGTCAAATACATCGCGATCAGCGATCTCAAACCCTGGGCCCGGAATGCCCGAACCCATTCGAAGAAACAGGTGCGCCAGATTGCGGACAGTATTGAGGCATTCGGGTTTACCAACCCGATCCTGATTGATGAACGACGCACGATCCTTGCGGGGCACGGCCGTGTGGATGCGGCGCGGCTTCTCGGCAAATCGGAAGTCCCCTGCCTGCGGCTTGATCACATGAGCGAGGCGGAGAAACGCGCCTATGTTATTGCTGACAACAAGTTGGCCCTGAACGCGGGATGGGATGACGATCTATTGGCGGCTGAGCTTGGGGCGCTGATGTCAGACGATCTCCAGTTCGATGTTGGGCTTACTGGCTTCTCGATTCCAGAGATCGATAACCTTCTGGATGCCGTGGCACCGGAAGAGGGGGGTGATCCGGCCGATGAAGCCCTTCCAGGCGACGTGCCTGCGCGCGTACGCCCAGGCGACATCTGGCAACTTGGCCGACACCGGTTGATCTGTGGTGATGCGCTGGACGCAGGAACCCTCACTTTCCTGATGGACGGCGAGACCGCGACGATGGTCTTCACCGATCCGCCCTACAATGTCCCGATCGACGGCCATGTCGGCAATTCGGGCAAGATACAGCATCGTGAGTTTGCCATGGCATCCGGTGAGATGAGCGTGCCAGAGTTTACGCGCTTCCTGGAACAGGCCTTGTGCAATATGGCGGATCACAGCGTGGAAGGATCGATCCACTTCATCTGTATGGACTGGCGCCATATGAGTGAGATGCTCGCAGCGGGGCAGGCGGTCTATGACAGCCTCAAGAACCTGATCGTCTGGGCGAAAGACAACGGCGGGATGGGCACGTTCTATCGTTCCCGACACGAATTGATCTTTGCCTTCAAGAAAGGCGATGCGCCACATATCAACACCTTCGAGCTGGGCCAGCACGGGCGCTACCGGACCAATGTCTGGCAGTATCGCGGGGTGAATACCATGCGGGCTGGGCGTATGGAGGAGCTGTCGCTTCACCCAACGGTGAAGCCTGTGCAGATGATTGCTGATGCTATCCGGGATGTCTCCGGGCGGGGGGATATCGTGCTGGATGTTTTTGGCGGCTCCGGCTCAACCTTGATCGCCGCGGAAAAAACCGGCCGGTGCGCCTATCTCTGCGAGTTGGACGACATTTACTGCGATCGCATCATTGCCCGCTGGGAGGCGTATGCCAGGGACGAGGCGGAACAGCTTCTCTGCGGCTGGGCACCGCCGGCTAGCGCCAAACTGTTGGAGGCGGCAGAATGAGCGTCGGCAAGAACAAGCGCACTTTGGTAGGCCGTACCGGCTACGACGTAGGATATGGAAAGCCTCCCAAAGACACCCGGTTCAAACCGGGGCAGTCGGGGAATCCGAAGGGCCGGCCCAGGGGCTCGAAGAACAAGCGCCCGGGCCTGCATGAAGAGAGGATGAAGGACATCATTCTCGATGAAGCCTACCGGGACATCACGATCAACGAAGGGCATCGCCGCGTGACGATCCCCATGGCGCAGGCCGTCATGCGCTCTATTGCGGTGAATGCCGCGAAAGGCCAGCATCGGGCGCAGCGGCTCTTTGCGGAATTGCTGGCATCGGTCGAAAGCTCGCGGAAGATCCTGCACGATCAGTGGCTGGATACCGCAATCACTTACAAGGTCGAGTGGGAAAAGGAACTGCGTCGTCGAGAACAGCTCGGCATCACCGACCTGCCCGAACCGCTGCCGCACCCCGATCACGTGAAGATCGACATGATCGAGGGAACCGCCAGGGTCGTGGGTCCGGCCACGAAAGAGGAGAAGGCCGAGTACGACTGGCTCGTCGAACGGCGTGGCATGTTCGAAGACGAACTGCAGTATCTGCAGGCCCAGCGGGCCAACGCCACAGACACATGCCAGGTCAACAAGCTCGACGAGGAAATCCGACGAGTCCGTCGTATCCTCGAAACTATCGATGCAAAGCTGCCCGATTAGGCTCCGCATCTCGGCGACCGGGGCCACGAACCCCGGTCGGCGAAAGACCAGGTTGCAGCGCATACCGGTCATCTGACCGATCTACTCAGATGACTGCCCTGAGCCCTCAGCCGACCTCGGTCTTAGGCGGAGCGTCCGACACGATGGGCGGGAAGCGGTCCTTCTCTGCTACCTCGAACCCGTCAGCTCGAAAAGCTGGAAGCCGACGTTCAATCTGACCCAATCACTGTCTCCACTCTGCATCGCCGCGAGGCACCTAGTATCCGACGACTTCCCCCAGCACCTCTCCTGCGGAGCCGTCGGGTGGACGCGTGTCTGCGATGGCGGCCAGCGTCAGCGCCAGGTCGACCGTGTGCACCCGGCGTGAGACCAGCTGAGGTGCGAGGCCGAAACCGGCGAAGGCGATGGGCACATGGGTGTCATAGCGCCAGGGCGAGCCATGGGTGACCGTGACCGACAGACCGTCGAAATCGTTGATGAACCAGCCGGGGCTGGTCACGAGGTAGATGTCGCCCGAGCGGTCGGGGTTGTAGTTGTTGGCCACGGCGCGCATCAGCGCATTGTCGGGCAGGGCACCCGTGCGAATGCGCGATGAGGGCACGGCGAAGGCGATGCCTTCGAAGGCCGAAAGCTCCTCGGCGATGGCGGTTTCCAGCGCGACAAGGTCGATGTCGGTGCGGCTGTGCACCTCGTCCGAGAGGGTGAGGTAGGGGTGGTCATAGCCTGCGATCAGCGGACCGGTCAGGCCAAAGCGCGCGCGGATGCGGTCGGCGGCGGGCTGGGTGGCCCAGTGCTCGGGGCTGACATAGCCGCCCATCTCTCCCAGCTCGGCCAGGTATCCCGGCGCCTCGGGGGTGCCGTGATCGGCGGAAAGGGCGATCAGGGTGTTCTCAAGCCCGATCTCGGCGTCGATGAAGGCGAAGAGATCGGCCAGGGTGCGGTCGAGCCGGATCAGGTTTTCCTCGGCCTCCAGGCTGGAGGGTCCGAAGCCGTGGCCGACATAGTCGGTCGCCGAAAAGCTGACCGACAGGTAATCGGTGATATCATCCTGGCCCAGCCCCTCGGCTGTGATCAGGGTCTTGGCGAAATCGGCGGTGATCTCGTCCCCGGCAGGGCTGAAGGTGAGAAGCGTGGCGAAATAGGGGTCGTTCTTCCACGACAGCGGATCGATGGTGGAATAGGGGTGCGGAAAGGTGCGTCCGAACCCGGCAAGGTCGGTTTCCCATTCCTGATCGTCGCGGTCACCGAAGAGGTAGCTGTCGATGGGATGGGTCAGCTCCCACGAGGTGTTAAGGTAATTCTGCAGGAAATCCTTGGCGTTCCAGTCGGTCACCCAAGAGGGGTAGCTGTCATAGTAGTAGCTGGAGGTGACGAATTCGCCGGCGGATTTGGAGAACCAGAACGCCTTGCCCGTGTGGCCTGCCATCGAGACGGCGCCGCGATCCTTGACCGAGACGCCAAAGACCTTGGCGCGGCCCTGGGTGGCGATGGTGAGTTCATCGGAAAAGGTGGTGGTCAGGATGGCGCGGGGCGAGCGGCCATCGGAACTGGCGGCAAGCTGGGTGGGGTCGACCTCGGTCTCGGGGTTGACGTCGGCACCCTGGGTGAGGAGCGGATAGTCGGCGTCCTCGACATTGTAGATGGTGCGCCCGGTGGCGCGGTCGTACCAGAGGTTGCCGACCATGCCGTGGGCCGCCGGATTGGCGCCGGTGGCCAGCGTGGTGTGGCCGACGACGGTTTCGGTGTTGGCGTGCGCATGGTGGGCGTTGTCATAATAGACGCCCTGATCCATCAGATAGCGGAAGCCGCCCGCGCCGAATTGGTCGTAGTGGCGGAAGGGCAGGTCGCCGCGCAGTTGATCCACAGTGATCTGGAGGATGAGGCGCGGCTTGTCCTCGGCAATTGCACCGTTCGCCAAGGAAAACGTCAGGAACACAGCGCAACTGGCGATTTGGACAGGCGATTTTATCAACATCGAAGGCTCCCTCCTCTCGTCGGTCGACCCACGCGGTGCGCGGGCCGTGGCGTTATCAGTTTACGGCCAGGATATCCGGGAAGGCCCAGCTGCCGTCGAGGATTTCGGCGCGCGGCTCATAGAGCCGGACCGTATAGTTCCAGCCCGGCGTGATCGGGATGCAGTTGATCCGGCCATCCTCACAGCCGCCGAAATGGATGGTGTAGGAGCCGTCATCGTTCGGCGTGGCCGAGGTGTTGTTGTAGCTGTTCCGCCCCAGATCGTTGGGTGCCAGGTAGCCCTCGGCGTCGTAGATGGTGATCGACCAGAAGGCGTCCACCGGAACATCCCTGACCGTCACCACGTGGGGCGTTTCGCCGTCATTCATCTCGACGGCGTCGACGATGCCCTGCGCCGTGGATCCCGGTTGCCCAGCCCAGCCCGCCATTCCGATCAGGTGGTCGAGCGGGTCGATTTCGCCCCGTCGACCGAAGGAGGTGGTGGACTCGAGCCCGACGACCGCGGCCAGGTCGCTGACCGCCTGACGCGCCGCGGCGAGGGCCTCGAGATCCCAGTCCGGCGCCTCGAAGGGGCCGGTTCCGCCGCCTTCAAGGACAATCCCGTCCTGCACGGCATGGGCACGGGCGGCATCGTCCGGGTCGCCGGCGTCGACGAAGGTGCGGAACAAGAGCATCGCGAAACGGGTCCCGACCTCGTCCTCGGTCAGCTCGTAGGACCCGGGCTTGGCATAGGCGAAGTTGTAGTGATCCTGGCTGATCACCAGCACGGATTGAAACCGTCCGTCGCCCTCGGGCAGCGTCACCGTCACCGGCTCGGCCAGGTCGATGATGGCGGCGGAATAGAGCGTGTCCTGGTTGGGTCGGATCACCGGCTGCGGCCCATCGGCGGAGACAACCTCGCGATCATGGGCGATCTCGCCCACGCCAATACCGTATGTCTGCATACCGAGCCGGAACATCGTGTCGCTCTCGGCGCGCATCAGGGTCTGGATCGTGATCTCCTCGGCGAGGACTGGCAAAGGCGCGCAGAGCGCGAGGGCAAGAAGAAGGCGTTTCATGTTCTTTGTCCTTTCCGTCAGTTTGCTGGCTGGACTTCGGGGAAGGCCCACGACCCGTCGAGGACCTCTGGCGCCGCCCTGTAGAGCCGCACGGTGTAGTTCCACCCCTCGACGAGCGGCAGGCAATTCACGCGCCCGTCCTCACAGCCGCCCAGGTGAACGGTCATGCTGCCGTCCTCGTTATACGTCCCGCTGACGGAGTTGATGACATAGGAATCGAGTGCGTTCGGGGCGAAATAACGGTTCGCATCATAGACACTGACCGACCAGAAATCTTTGACCGGAACCTCTGCAGGTACCTCGAACTTGTATTCCCCGACCGTCAGGTTCGGCGTTTTTCCGACATAGAGCGCCTCATGCTCAGGCAACCCACCCCAACCGCCGGCCGTGCCGATGAAGTGCCGCACCGGGTCGACATCCTCCTTCTTGCCGAACATGCGGAAACTGTCCGGGATGTAAGGGTAAAAACCGACAGCGGCCCTTACGAGCCCCTCGTAGTTCTCTTCGTCATAGGGCGGGACGATGAAGGGGTCTGACGAGGCTGCGTCAATCGACATCTGGTCCTGGATTGCGTGCACGGCGGCCATGTCCGCCGGGTCGGTCGCATCCACGAGAATGCGCAGATAGACTGCGACGTAGTCGGTATCGAAGGTCTCCGTATCCAGCCTGTAGGTGCCGCCACCGTGGAACACTTCGTTGAGGTAGTGATCCTGGTTGATGACCATCGCCGACATGTAGCGGTCGCCGACATCCGGTAGGGTGAATGTGGCGCCTTCGCTGATATCGATGATCGCGGTGCTGTAGAGCGTATCCCGGTTCGCGCTGACGGTCGTCTGATTGTCGACGGGCATCATCTCGCGGAAGTGGTAGAACCTGTTCACCCCTCCGGCGAGGGCAACATATTTGCCGAACTCGATATCGGTGGCGGCACGGATGAAGTTGTCGACGTTAACCGGGATCTCGCGGGCGTCCACGAGGGCGTCGAGGCTGTCATCGGCGAACTGGGCCGTGGCCGCCCCGGACATGCAGAACCCCGCGACCAGTGCAAAACAGGCCGCGCGCGATAGGTTGACAGGTGTCATTTTCTTTCCTCCAGCAAAGTGATGGTGATCCGGCGCGCGCATTCAGTCGACGGCCGCCATCGTGTTCTTGACCGCGTCATCCACGGCCCCGGCGAGAAGCCGGCCGGGATCGTCGTCGCAGGCGTCTTCCAGTTCCTCGGTGAACTCGTCCGGGAGCTGGGCGCGCTTTGCTTCGTCGGGAACCATGGCAATCACGTCGATCTGGCGGTTGTAGAGCGAGACCGCAACCATCAGGCGGACGATCCCGGCAACCGCCTCTTCATCGTTGCTATAGGTTTCCAGCACACTTTCACAGCTGTGATGCATGTGCGGCATCGCCTCGTCGAGCATGCGCTCCATCTCTTCATCGGCCTGGGCCGCGCTTGCGAGAGTGACAAGACAGACGGCAACGACCGCGTGTTTCAAAACAGAATTCGACATTAAAAAACTTCCTTTCCCGACCAGTTCAGGTCCCCGGTTTATTTCGTGGCGCCTGCGATGGCGCCGACAATCGCTCCGGCCCGGGCACCGCTGCTGCCCCCAACCAGAGATCCGACGCCAGCCCCGATGACCGCGCCGCCGATCGTGTTCTTGGCGCGCTGTCGGTTTGCATCCGCCGGCATGGGCATTGCCATGAACAAGGCCAAGGCAACGCCGAACGTTGCGATGAGGTTTTTTCGATTCATACCCATTCCTCTTATCTCCTTCTTGCTTGGTGTTTCGCCCGTCAGCCGACCTTTCCGTCAACGGTCGGTCTTGCGAGAGGGTGGGACTCAATTTCAAGGAGAATCCTAACATTGTCCTACCGGTCATTTTCCGACAATATCGAGGCATGAAAAGAAATCTGGTGAACCTTATCGAAGTCGGCCACGTGATCGAATTGCTGGATCGCTACGCCCCTCGCGACATAGTCGACAGGGCGTTGCAGTCCGAGGGGCTTAACCGGGGCATGTTTCTGAAAGCGAAAGGTTTCTTGCCTTATACATCCGAAGCCATCGTGGTCGAATCCGTTGCGCGTTCTATCGGCGACCGGCACCTGGGGGCGCGGCTTGGGCGCGAGTTCGATTATGGGACCTATGGGGCCTATGCCAGCTATGTTTTGGGCGCCCCCGACCTGGCAACGGCACTTGACCGGGGACGGCGGGCGTTGTGCCTAACCCATCCTGGATCGACAATAGTGCTTCGGGAAACCCACGCGCACCTCGTTGTTGGTCGTGATTCCCGCGAGTTTTCTGTGATCGGACACAGGCATCTCGACGAAGGCGCACTGTTCGTGATCGGCCATGTGGCGCGTTATTTCCTAGGCCCCGATTGGCAACCTGACTGGGTCGAGCTCCCCGAGACCGATGCGGGTGAAGTAAAAGCTCTTGAAGAATTGACAGGGGCTCCGGTCCGCCTGGGATGCGCTGTACCCGGCATCGCAATCCGAAGGTCCGACTTGGCCGCGCTCAATCCCGGGAGGGCCAGATCGGACCGCGACTTGTCGCTGGAGGAACTGGGAGCGCTTATGGGGGTCAAACCGGTTCAAACGATGCGAGAATCCGTCGGACAGATCATGGACATCATGCATCCTAACGTCATTCTATCGGAAGAAGCTGCGGCGCGCTTTCTGGCCGTTGGACCCAGAAGCTTGCAGCGCGCGCTGAAGACCGAAGGCGTGTCCTTCCGCAAGATTCGCGCAGAAGTGCTCCAGCGACGCGCGCGCGAACTCCTGCGCGAGACTGAATTGCCGATCGAGGCAATCGGCGCGCGCCTTGGATACGCCGAACCCAAGAGTTTCAGGCGTGCTTTCAAGCGCTGGGTCGGGGTGTCACCGATGCGATACCGGTCCGAAGGGGAGTTTCAGGAAAACAGGGAGTCAGGCGAATAGCTTGGTTTCACATTGCCGGCGGCGCCCGGTTTTCGAAGCACAGGTAGATACAAACGTCCCTCTGGCCGAATGGGAAAGCGATCCACTGTGCCAAGGAACTCGCCCCTCGACGACCTCTGCCAGGTGGGATGCCTGCGGCCCTGAAAGACGCCCCGGCAGCCGCTGAGTGGGGAGAAGCATTGGCTCAGTCCCTTCCATTCCGTAAAGATTTCCGGTTTTGCGATGAAGAAACCGAGGAGGACAGTGGCAAAGGTCATTCCTAGAACGACTACAGAGCCCTACGCATTCCAGCCCCAAGTTGATCCGGGGTTACGTTGCATGCTCCTGCTGCCTCGACGGTGTCTGGAAGAAGGTCTTAGGTATCAGGCCCTTCGTTTCGACTCGGATGCGCGGACGGTCTGTCAACTTGCCGTTCTTGAGATTTTGCGGTCGCGGCGAATGGCTGGCCCGGTGATGCCGCACCGCGGAGACTGCAAACGGGGTGAAGGTCCGGAAAGGGCCGGTTGCGCTGGTTGACACCGGAATGGCAAGGTCCGGTTTGAGCCCAAAGCGCTAGTTCGCCTAGCTTCGCCGTATGACTGGTAGAAAGCCTTGAGCCGCCATCCCTAGTCGCCTCGTTGCTCCGCCCCGCATCGGCTAGTCAGGACGCGTAGACCTGCTTGCCGTCCATCCAGGTCTCGATGACCCTGATGTCCTTGATCGTGTCGGGATCGACCGTGCGGGGGTCGTTGTCGAGGATCACGAAATCGGCGAGCTTGCCGGCCTCGAGACTGCCGACCTCCTGCTCGGAGAAGAGTTGCCACGCCGCTTCGGACGTCATCGCACGGATGGCGGATTCGACCGAGATCCGCTCGTCCGGCGCGAGCACGTAGTCCGGCTCCTTCCATGTCCGGCGGGTCACGGCCATCTCGATCATGTGAAGGGGATCGGGGTCGGTCACGAGGAAGTCCGAGTGCAGCGTGAAGCCGATGCCGGCCTCCTCGACGCTGCGACAGCGGTCGAGAAGCTGCGCCTTCTCCGCGCCGAAGACCTCGTCGCGCATCGCGACGCCCCAGTAGTGGACATGCCCGATCAGGAAGCTCGCCGACACGCCGAGCGCCCTCATGCGCTCGATCTGCTCGTCGTGAAGGATGGAGCAATGCTCGATCCGCGGCCGCACCCGGGACATGTCGATGCCGGCATCAGCCAGCGCCTGACAGCTGTCGAGGATGTTGTCGATCGCGGCGTCGCCATTGCCATGGATCGCGAGTTGCCAGCCCTTGTCTGCGCGGTCGAGCGCCATGGCGGTCAGTTCTTCGCGGGACATGTAGGCGAGGCCGCGGTCGTCGCTGTTCAGGTAGGGCTCGCGCTGCAACCCGGTGAAGCCCTGGTTGGAGCCGTCGGCCACCAGCTTGAACCCCGCGATGCGGGCCATGGCGTCGCCATCGCCCTGTCGGATGCCGGCCTCGTCCCACGCCTCGGTGCCGAGGGTGTAGAATGGATAGGCCCGGATGCGCGCCTTGAGGCGTCCGGATTGCGCTGCCGCAGCCATGACCTGCGCGTCTGCAGGCGACTGCGCGAGCGCGCCGAGGCTCAGTTCCGACACCGTGGTCAGGCCGACGGCGCCCCATTTGTCGAGCAG
Source organism: Ruegeria alba (assembly GCF_022321465.1). Classification (NCBI taxonomy): domain Bacteria; kingdom Pseudomonadati; phylum Pseudomonadota; class Alphaproteobacteria; order Rhodobacterales; family Roseobacteraceae; genus Ruegeria; species Ruegeria alba. The sequence goes on from NZ_JAKOEM010000033.1 coordinate 13,340, forward strand.
GCCGATCAGCCCTTCGACCGGGTCGGCAGCCATCATCGCGGGATAGTTCGAGGCGACCTGCAGGAAGGCCACGTTGTTCTTCATGAAGCCGGTCAGGTTGCCATCGGCGTCGCGGACGAATTCGCCGCCCGGCGGGTTCTCGACGTCCTCGGTGATGCCCGACACCTCGAAGGCCTTCGAGTTGGCGTAGGCGAGATGGCCCGAGGCGTTCAGCACGAAGATCGGGTGCTCGGTCGAGATCGGGTCGAGCTCCGCGAAGGTCAGCGCGTCCGGCCCCTCCTGCACCGCGGGGTCGAAGTTGCGGAACACGAGCCATTCTCCGGCGGGCGTCTCCGCCGCGCGGACCGCGATGTGGTCGAGCACCTCGGCGGCCGTCGTGAACCGTGCCATTCCGACATAGTCCATGATGGAGTCGACGACAGAGCCGGAAATGACATGGGTATGCGCGTCGATGAAGCCCGGCAGGACAATCCTGCCGTCGAGGTCGACGATCGTGGCGTCTCCTCCTGCTGCGGCGCGGACATCGGCCTCCGTTCCCACGGCCAGAATGCGGTTGCCGCGAATGGCGATGGCTTCGGCCTCGGAGAAGTCGGCATCCACCGTCAGCACGGTGCCATTGGTGAAAACGGTCGTGGCCGTGTCCTGCGCCTGAGCCTTGCTGGACCCGGTCATCATGGCCGCAAGTCCCACACCTGCGGCACCAGTTTTCATAAAATCCCGGCGGCCCATACTCATCCAGTCGATCCCCCAGTTGCACGACCAGCCCTTTCCGCTCGCGGCCTCGTCCTTGAGGTTACGCACCGTTTCATTGACAGCGAACAACCCGCCAAAAGTGCCGCTGCAGCATGGGCAGCCGAATTTGTCATGTGTGATGGTTTGCTTCCTTTCTCATTCGTGCAGTCTGACAGTCCCCCGGTAAGTCCAAATACCCCGACCGACTGACTGGAACGGTTCATTTCCCAAGCGCATCGAGGGCGATAACGGTGGCGACCTTCGTGCCGAACGTGATCGCGTCCGGATCGACGATGTAGTTCGGCTGGTGAACGAAGAACGGGTACTCGTGGCCATCCGCGCGGGCCGCGGCGACCATGTCGGGCGGCGCCGCGCCGATGAAGATATAGGCGCCCTGCACCCCGTCGATCCCGTCGATCAGGGCGAAGGCATCGTCCGAGGCCGGGGCCTCCAGATCGAACAGCGCGACGGCCTCTATGGCGCGCTCGGCGTCGAGCGTCAGGTCGGCCGCCTTGGCCTGCCGCAGGACGTCGGCGATGCGCGCCATCCAGTCTCGCGAGTTGACCACCGGCGGCGCGTAGCCTCTGACGTCGACCCTCGGCATCATGTCGTCCGATGATATGCCGAAGGAGCGCGCGACATTCTCGCTGATACTCCGGATGCTGCTCACCATCTTTTCCCCGGCTTCGACGGTCTCGTAGTGCAGCTTGATCTTGAGGTGAGCTTCGGTCGGGATCACGTTGTAGGTTTCTCCCGCCTTCACCATGCCGATCGTCAGGACCGATGTCTGCGTCGGGTCCATCATGCGCGAGACGATCGTCTGGTACTGCGTCATCGCCGCGCCGGCCATGGCGATGGGATCCGTCACGACATGCGGCGAGGAGCCATGGCCGCCGGAGCCGAAGAAGGTCACGTCGATATGCTGTGACCCGGTGTTCAGGCGTCCGCCGGTCAGCACCACAGTCCCTGTCGGAAGGGGCCCGGTGTGCATCGCCATGAAGTAGTCGGGCTCGGGGACGCCATGCGCCGTGTAGAGACCGTCGTCGATCATGGCCTTGGCGCCCTCGATCGGCTCTTCCGCTGGTTGGGCGACGAGGACGAGGGTGCCGGACCAGCGGTCCTTCATGCGGACCAATGCCTTGCCCACGGCCACCACGAGAGTCGTGTTGGCATCGTGCCCGCACATGTGGGACACGGGCACCTCGACGCCTTCGAGGTTGGTGACCCGGACGGTGCTCGCATAGGGCAGTCCGGTCTGTTCCTCGATCGGCAGGGCGTCCATATCGCCCCGATACATGAAGACCGGCCCGTCGCCGTTCTGAAGGATGCCGACAACGCCGGTGACGCCGATGCCCGTCTTCACTTCGAAGCCGAGGGCTTGCAGCTCTTTCGCGACGACCCCTGCCGTGCGGGTCTCCATGAACCCCAGTTCCGGATGCGCGTGGAGATCCTTGTAGATCTCCTGCACCTCCGTCGCGTCGGCATCCACCGCCTCGTGCAGCGCCGCGACGAGGTCGCGCATCTCGCCGCTTGGTTCTGCGGAGGGGGCGTCGGTCGCCTCGGCGAAGGCGAGCTTTGCGCCCGGCAGGGTGGACATGATCGCAGCGGCACTGGCTCCACTCAGGAGCGCCGTGCGGCGGTTCAGAAGCGGCCCCTTTTCCGAACCATGGTCTTTTTTCGTCATTTGAATTTTCCTTCTGATTGCCGTCGATGGCGCCCCTTTCTTCAGGCCAATCCCTCGCTTCAGTTTCCGAACAGCCCCGATGTCACGAGCGGGCGCAGATACTTCTGGATCGTCTGGTTCGGATCGTTGGAGAAATATGCGATCACGACGCGGCGGTCCGGCGAGACGTAGATGCCTTGCGTGTTCAGTCCGGACTTGAAGAAATCGCCGTCGTCCCAGATCGCGTCCCATTGCCGGCCGCCCGTCCTGACGGTCTGGTCCCCCAGCCGGTCCATGAAGTTCTGGCCGGACGGTCCCGCCAGATAGAATTCGCGGGTGCGATGCGGCGAGCGCGTGCGCTCGAGGATCTCCGGGGTGACGACACGCTCGGTCGCGACCTGATCCCAGTCGTCGGTGTAGAGCATCCCGAACCGGGCGAGATCGCGGAGACCGACAGACATGAACCCATGGACCAGGGCGATCCCGTCGGGCGAGAGGTGCGCCTGCATCGGGCCGTCGGCCCTGACCTTCGACCAGATGCGCGCGTCGAAGACATCAGCCCATGGCCTGCCCGTCGCCCCCTCGACCAGAAAGACGAGCGCCTGCGTCGCCATCGAGGAATAGGTGAAGACGGCGCCGGGCTCGGCGACGGGTTGGGCCTCCCGCATGACCTCGAGCATGGTTTCGTCCGAGTTGCCCATCTCCGCGGTCAGCATGCGCGCGATGATGGAGTTCGGATCCGCGAAGTATTCGGGACCGTCGATGGCGTCGAGGCCGGTCGCCATGTCGAGCACGTCGACCACCGCGATCTGCTCCCACGCGCTGCCCTTGAGACCCTCCACATACGTCCCGATGGGTTCGTTCTCGTCGATCAGGCCCTCGTCGATCAGCGCATCGACCACGAGCGAAGCGAAGACCTTCGATGCGGAGGCCGTGATGTGGAAATCGGCCGGGCGCATGCCGGGATAGGTCTCGTAGACGATCTTCCCCTCGTGAATGACGATGAAGCCGCGCGTGTAGCTTTCCGGATGCTCGATGAACTCGGCGAGCGGCATCGCGCCGAGGGCGGTCTCGGCCGTGAACCCCGGAACATCGGCCATCGGCGCCGCTTCGAACGTGCTGGCGGCGTTGCGCGCCGGAATGACCGCGGTCGGAAAGACCTGCGCGCCGTTCGTGCTGAACCACAGGAGCGGGCGGCCGACGGAAAGCGCATCGGCGAGCTGCAGGTCGGCGACCCAGCCGCGCACCTCCTCGGCGGTGTAGCCGTCGAAGGCCTGCTTCACGAATGGCGTGTCGTCGGCAAGAGCCGGAATCGCGAAGCAGGGCGCAAGACTCAGCGCTGTCGCGAGGCATCTTGGAATTGCAGATCTCACGGATGCACTCCTTTCGTGATGACAATTGGTGCGCTTTCTGGGGCCCTATTGACCATCGGAAAACCGCTTCACGATTGCGCGCGCGTAAATCGGCAACCAGGGAGAATTGTCGTAGGTGTTGGAGAACCAGACGACCGCCATGTCATTGCTCGGAGAGACGTAGATGCACTGACCGTTCTTGCCCGACTTGTAGAGATCGCCGTCTTCGAAGACCGCATCCCACTGGTACGAGGCATGGGTCGGGGCATCGTCGAAATCCCCGAGTATTCGACGGCCCATGTCGCTCTCCGGGTTGAAGAAGGCGGCGGAATTACCGGTGGCGTAGACCTTATCGAAGTAGGTATCATCCACCACTTGGCTGTCGGAGACGGTTCGCCAGCTCGGGGTGAACAGGAGGGCGAACCGCGCCTTGTCCCGCAGCCTCGCGGCGAACACTCCGCCGTTCAGCGGCTCGCCGATCGGCGTCGTCGCCATTTCCGCGTCGCCTTCCATGCCGGCCCTGGACCAGATGCGCTCGCTGAAGACATCGGTGAACTTCCGACCGGTCACCTTTTCGATGACGACGCCGAGAATATGCGTGTTGAACGTTGAGTAGTCGAACTTCGTGCCGGGTTCCCTGTAGCGCTCCACGTCCCGCATGATCGCAAAAAGCGAGGAATCGGGCGTCGCCCCCTTCGGATTGAAGGAGAAGGCATAGGCCCGCGCGACCGGAGTTTCCGGATTGGCGATGTTCGCCGCGTTCTCGACGAGGTTCATGCCCGATTGCTGATGCAGGATGTCCGCCAGCTTGATACCTTCCCAATCCGTGCCCTTGTACTCGGGGATGTAGTCGGTCACGTCGTCCTCGAGCGACAGCAGGCCGTCCTGCTCCAGCATGTGCATGATCAGCCCGGTGACGACCTTGGTCGACGACATCCAGACATGGTTGGCGTTCCGGGGCATGCCGGGATAGGTCTCGTAGACGATCTTCCCCTCTTTCAGGACAATGATGCCCTGCTTCCTCGACCGTTCGTCGGCAATCATCTCTTCGAGGGTCAGGTTGCCCAGCGGGCCGTCGACCTTGAACGCGCCGATGGAGGGGTCGATGTCGACCTCCAGATCCGCCACTTCGCCCTGACGGAACACCTTCGAGACCGGCAACACCTCGCTGAGATTCAGAAAGCCGTAGGTGCCGATGTCATCGCCGATGACGAAGCTCTTTGCATTGAAGGTTTCGAGAAACCGCCTCGACTCTTCCGCGGTGAACCCGTCAGCCCATTCCGAGACCGGCGTCAGGTCATCGGGGATGGGATAGGTCTCCTGCGCCAAGGCCACAGAAGTCGCTCCGAGGCTGGTGCACAGGAGTGCCCAAATAACTGCGGTGCGCTTCATGATGAATTTCCTCCAAATGCCTCAGTTGCCCCGGAACATCTGCTTCACGATTGCCCGGGCGTAGGAAGCAATCGACAGCGAGTTCTGCCAGACCGTTGAGAAATAGACGACCACGGTGTCCGTCTCCGGAGACACGTAAATCCCTTGGCCGCCCAGGCCCGCCTTGTAGAGATCGCCGTCTTCGAAGATCGCGTCCCACTGATAGGACTGACCTCGGGGGGCGTCGTCCTCACCGAATGCCTTGACCATGCGCGGCCCTTGGAAAGCCTCGAGATATATGTCGGGATTGACGGCTGCATACACGGACTCGAGATAGTTTTCGGGCACGACGCGTTCATCCGAAACGATGCTCCAGCTTGGCGTGAACAGCATGCCATAGCGGCCGAAATCCCGCAGGGTCGCCGAAAAGAGCCCACCCGTAAGCGGCTCTCCTGCGGCGGAGATTGCGAGCAGTCCGTCTCCGTCCATGCCGGCATGCTTCCAGATCCGCTCGCTGACCACCCGGTTCCAGGGCATCCCCGTCACCTCCTCGACGACGTCGCCGAGCATCTGCGTATTGTACGTGGAGTATTCGAACGCTGTGTTCGGGGGTCTGTGCCGCTCGACCTTGATCACGAGGTCGCGCATGCCCGGCCCGATCGGCACGCCGCGCGCCGTCAGGGCGGCTCCGAATGCCTGAGCCACCGGGTGCTCGGGATTGTTGATGTTGGCGTGGGTTTCTTCATAGTTCAGGCCCGTCCGCATATGCAGAACGTCCTCGACCTTGACCTCGCCGAATGGTGAACCCTCGGTGAATGCGAGGTACTGCGACATCGGCGCATTCAGATCGACCAGGCCTTCGCTCGCGAGCATGTGGATCAGCAAGCCGGTGATGGTTTTCGAACTGGAGGCCCACATGTGCTTCGCGTCGGAGGGCATGCCGGGATAGGCCTCGAAGACGATCCTGCCCTCGTGAAGCACCATGAATCCCTGCATGCGTGATCGCGGATCGGCCATGGCCGCGGAGAGCGGCATCGTGCCGAGATCGGTGGTCGCGACCACATCGGCGATCCGTGGCATCGGATCGGTTTCCAATTCGGAGACCTGGCCTGGTCCACGCGAGATCAGTGCGTTGGGAAGCACCTCGGCTATGTTGAGATAGGCGAAGGCCGTGATGTCACTTCCCTTCGAGAACTCTGCGGCAGAGTAGGCCTTTCGGAAGGCTTCAGCCTCGTCGGCGGTAAAACCATCGGCCCATTCCGAGACCGGCGTCAGGTCGTCGGGGATGGTGTAGGCGTCCTGCGCCCGCGCGAGTCCGCCTGTTCCGAGGCTCACGAGAAGGGCGAGGAAAATGGGATTACCGATCTTCATGGTGAAGGTCCTTTCGGCGGATTGCGTCGGCGAGGTATCCTACTCTCCCGCCAGCATCTTCGCGGCGGCGCGCATGTAGGCGGGCAGCTTGATCTCGCCGTAGGGCGGCACGTAGGGCGTGGCGGAGAACATGACGGCGACGAAATCCCGCTCGGGATCGATGTAGATTCCCTGACCGGTGTTGCCGTGCTTGTAGAGGGCCCCGTCCTCGAAGATGAAGTCGAACTGGTAGGCGCCCTTCACCGGCCGCTCGGCGAACAGGCCGATCGCCTGTGCCTCCTTGGCCCCGCCCCGGAAGGCCACGGGATCGCCGCTGGAGCGGATCAGGTCGAGCATCTCGGGCGTCACGATCTCGGTGTCGGAGAAGGTGCGCCAGCTCGGCGTCCAGAGCGTGGCGTAGCGGGCCATGTCCTGCAGGGTGGACGAGATGATCGCGAGGTTGAGCGGCTGCCCGTCGGGCGCGAGATGCACCAGCAGGGGCATCCGCGCGGTCAGGTGGCCCCAGAGCTCCTGCCCGATGACGTCGGAAGACCGCAAGCCGGTGACAGCCTCGATCACCATCCCCAGAACGTGGGTGTTGAGCGAGGAATAGCGGAACTTCTCGCCTGGCGCCTCGCCAGGGAGCGGTTCGACTTCGCGAAGAACCTGCAGCCAGTCCTCGATCTCCACGCTCCGGTCGGGGCTGCCGAAAACCGACAGCAGGAAGCGCACGAACACCGACTGCGGGTTCAGGATCGACGTGTTGTTCTCTTCGAGATCGAGCCCGGACGTGTGATTGATCAGGTCGATCACGCGCACCGGGTCCCAGGCCGTGCCGGCAAGCTCCGCGACATACTGCGTGACGGGAGCTTCGGGATCGATCCGACCATCGACGACGAACCTCGCGGCGAGCAGCCCGGTGATCGTCTTCGACGACGAGGACCAGAGGTGCACCTGCGTCGGCAGCATGCCGGGATAGGCCTCGTAGACGACCTTGCCCTCGTGCACCATCATCACCGCCTGATGCCGGAAGGTCGGGTGGACGATGTAGTCCTTCAGCGCCAGCGGCCCTTCGCTGTCCGTCTCGATGACGATCTCCGGGATGCGCGGGTCGAGGGCATACTCGAACGGCCTGTACTCGGCGTTCGGCACGACCAGATCGGTCCGCATGACCGAGCTGACGTTCTGCAGGTAGTAGAGCGTGTGGTCGCCGCCCATCTGGGCGTGAAAGCTGTTGAAAGCCTTCTGCGCCTCGGTCACGAAGTCCTTCGGAAACGGCTCCTTTGCCGCCTCGACGGGCATGGTCACGCGGGCACCTGGCACCTCGAGAGCTTCTTCGAGCGACCCGCTCTGGGCCAGTGCGCCAGAGGCCAAGCCCGCCGCCAGACAAAGGGTCGCGCAGACGCGGATGGCTGTTGTCTGATGTGCGGTCATCGCGAGTCCTCCCAAGACCATGCTGCTTCTGTAATCTCGTTGAACGTTCTGGCTTGATATGGATCAGTTTCGAGCGTTGTATCTGATCGCGTCGGTGCAGAGACATCTTAAGCCGCCACCTCGTTTTCGTCGAGTGAAGCCGGCCACCGCCCAGACCGCAGCGTTGGCGTAATGGCGTGTCTGCGGGTGTCTGCAATGGATCTGTGACCTGCCCAACGCCTGCCGTCGGCTTGGTCCGCGAAGCAGTCTTTCAGTCTAGCGTGGTCGAAGGTCCGTAACGCGGAGATGCTGTTGAAAAAGTCGATGTGTAAGCGCGGCGAAAATAGCGGCTGAAGTCTTCCTGCTCGGCTCTTCAC
>NZ_JAKOEM010000034.1:0-20678 GCF_022321465.1 Ruegeria alba
CGGGCGTAGCTCAGGGGTAGAGCATTACCTTGCCAAGGTAAGGGTCGTGAGTTCGAATCTCATCGCCCGCTCCAGATACTCGAACAGGCCGCCCAATGGGCGGCCTTTCGCGTTTCGGGAGGGTTATCCGTCGCACCCTCATTTTGATCAAAAATTTTGACGCCGCCTGCGATCTGCGGCAATGCTTGGCGCAACTGACTCGCCGCCCCGTGCGGCTAACCGGAGTTATCTGGCCATGGCCCCTGTGATCTATCCCACCACCAACCTTGCCGCCACCGAACAGCTTGTGCTGGACCATGGCAAGGGCATCTATGTCTACGACGCGGACGGCAACGAGTATATCGAGGGGCTGGCCAGTCTCTGGTGCACCTCGCTGGGCTATGACAATGCCGAGGTGATCGGCGCGATCACCGATCAGCTGAACAAGCTCCCCTTCTCGCACACCTTTGGCGGCAAGACCCATGAGCCGATCATGAAGCTTGCCGAAAAGCTCAAGGCGATGGTGCCGGTCGAGGATGCCTATTTCTTCTTCGGCAACTCTGGTTCGGATGCCAACGACACCCATTACAAGATGCTGCGCTATTACTTCAACGCCATCGGCAAGCCGGAAAAGCGCAAGATCATCACCCGCGAGCGCGGCTATCACGGGGTGACCGTGGCCGCCGGTTCGCTGACCTCGCTGCCCGCGAACCTGGCGCATTTCGATGCGCCGGTCGAGGCGCTGCATATCCTGCGCTCGGATGCGCCGCATTACTATACCGGGCGTCAGGGCAACGAGACCGAGGCGCAGTTCGTCGACCGTATCCTCGACAATCTGGAGAAACAGATCCTGGCCGAGGGCGCCGATACCATCGCCGCGATGATCGTCGAGCCCATCACCGGCGCCTCGGGCGTGATCGTCCCGCCCGAGGGCTATTACGAAAAGCTACAGGCGCTGCTGCGCAAGCATGACATCCTGGTCTGGGCGGATGAGGTGATCTGTGGCTTTGGCCGCACCGGCGCCGATTTCGGCTGCACCACCATGGGGATCAAGCCCGACCTGATGACCTTTGCCAAGCAGCTCAGCTCGGCCTATTTCCCGATCTCGGCCTCGGTCATCCCCGGCTGGATGTATGAAAAGATGATCGCGCCTTCGGCGGCGGTCGGCGTTTTCGGCCATGGCTATACCTATTCCGGGCATCCGGTGGCCTGCGCCGCGGCGCTGAAAACGCTGGAAATCTACGAGCGCGACAAGATCTTTGACCATGCGGCCGAGGTGGGCGCTCATATGCAGGAGCAGCTGCGCGCCATCTTCACCGATCACCCGCTGGTGGGCGAGGTGCGCGGCAAGGGGTTGATCGCGGCGTTGGAGCTGGTGTCGAACAAGACCACCGGTGCGACCATCGAAAAAGGCGCGGGCGGCGCCACCGTGCAGCGGCTGGCACAGGAGAACGGGCTGCTGATCCGCGCGGTCGCGGGGAACTCTGCCGCGCTCTGCCCGCCGCTGATCATCACCAGGGACGAGGTGGACGAGATGCTGCGCCGCCTCAAGAAAGCCGTCGACGCCGCCTATGCCGAGTTGAAGGACAAGGGGCTGCTTGCCGCCTGACCCTTCGACCTTTGGCGCATGGACAGATCGCCCGTGCCTCGGCCAAGCTGGGGCATGGAGCGCGACTCTGACATCCCGGCATCCGGTCGCACCGGACGCGCCGCCCGCGTGGCGGCGCTTCTTGTTGCGGGTCTCGCTCCTGCGCCCGCAATCGGCGAGGCCGATTGCACCAGCGATGCGATGATCGTGTTCGACGCCTCCGGCTCGATGGCCGAGATGGGGTATAATGGCCTCGACCGGCCCCGTATCCTGGACGCGCGCGAGGCGATGCATGACACCCTGCCCCGGATTGCCACCCTGCGCCGGCTGGGTCTGGTCACTTATGGTGCCGCCATGGACGGCGCAGCGGACGGTGATCTGTGCAAGAGGGTCTCGATGCCCTTCGCCCCCAGCCCCGATGCAGCGGGGCCGATCCTGAATCTCATCGACGGGATCGAGCCCGATGGCAACACCGCATTGACTGATGCCGTCGACCTGGCCGCCCGCGTGTTTGACCAGCCGCCCCGCCCTGGCGTCATCGTTCTGGTCACCGATGGCGAAGAGACCTGCGGCGGTACGCCATGTGCGCTGGCGACCGATCTGGCCCGTAACGCACCCGGCCTGACCGTGCATGTGATCGGGTTCCGCGTGCGTTCGCAATTCTTCGGCTGGGAAGGGGGAGACGGCAACCCCACCGTCCCCGAGACGATCAGCCCGGCCGAATGCCTGGCCCAGGCCACGGGCGGGGAATATGTCTCGACCGAGACCGTCGAAGAGTTGATCCGCGCCCTGAACCAGACGCTGGGCTGCCCGCTCTACGGCGCGCTGGCGCCGCTCAGAACGCCTTGAACGTCATCGTGGTCAGCGAGCGTTCGATATTGGGGATCACCAGCAGGTGGTCGTTGATGTATTTGCCCACATCCGCGCCCGCCGGGACGTAGAGCTTCATCAACAGGTCGTATTCGCCGCTGGTGGAATAGAGCTCGGAATGAATCTCGCGCAGCGCGATATCCTCGGCCACCTTGTAGGTGCTGCCGGGCTTGCAGCGGATCTGGATGAATACGCAGGTGGTCATGCCGCCTCTCTCATGCTTGTTCGGCCAAAGGCTGACACGCGCCGCCACCGGGTGCAATCCCCTGTTTTCGCGCAACAGATCGCAGCGCCCGTGTCGCGGCACTCTGGCATTTGCACGCGCCTCGTGCCAAAAGCCAGCCGAGATCAGAAGGAACCCGCCCATGCGCCGTGCCAGCATCAGCCGCCAGACCGCCGAGACCGAGATCTCGGTCGAACTCAACCTCGACGGGACCGGAGCCTATGACAACCAGACCGGCGTCGGCTTCTTCGACCATATGCTGGACCAGCTGGCGCGCCATTCGCTGATCGACATGACGATCCGCGCCAAGGGCGACTATCACATCGACGACCACCACACGGTCGAGGATACCGGCATCGCGCTGGGTCAGGCGCTGAGCGCCGCGCTGGGCGACAAGCGGGGCATCCGCCGCTATGGCGAATGCCACTTGCCGATGGACGATGCGCAGGTGCGCTGCGCGCTCGACCTGTCGGGTAGGCCTTTCCTGGTGTGGAACGTGGACCTGCCGACAGGCAAGATCGGCACGTTTGATACCGAGCTGGTGCGCGAGTTCTTTCAGGCCTTCAGCACCCATGGCGGCATCACCCTGCATGTCGACCAACTGCACGGGCTGAACAGCCACCACATTGCCGAGGCCGCGTTCAAGGCAGTGGCGCGTGCCCTGCGTCAGGCGGTCGAGGCGGACCCGCGCAAGGGCGACGCCATCCCCTCCACCAAGGGCACGCTCTGATGCTCACCGCCATCATCGACTATGAATCGGGCAACCTGCACTCGGCCGAAAAGGCGTTTCAGCGCATGGCGCGCGAGACCGGCGCGGGCGAGGTCGTGGTGACCTCGGACGCCGATGTGGTGGCCCGCGCCGACCGGCTGGTGCTGCCGGGCGACGGCGCCTTTCCCGCCTGCGCGGCGGAACTGCGCGGCCACAAGGGGCTCTATGACGCGATGGTCGAGGCTGTCGAGCAGAAGGGCCGTCCCTTTCTGGGCATCTGCGTCGGCATGCAACTGATGGCCACCACCGGCCACGAATACGAAGAGACACCCGGGCTGGGCTGGGTCGCGGGCGACGTGGTGCGCATCACGCCTGCGGATGCGGCGCTGAAAGTGCCGCATATGGGCTGGAACGATCTGGTGATCGAAACGGAACACCCGGTCTTTGACGGGATCAACAGCGGCGATCACGTCTATTTCGTGCATTCCTACCACTTCCGGGTCACCAACCCCGCCGAACGGTTGGCGCATGTGGATTATGGTGGGCCTGTCACTGCTGTGGTCGGACGCGACACCATGGTTGGCCTGCAATTCCACCCCGAGAAAAGTCAGGCCATCGGCCTGCGCATGATCGGCAATTTCCTGACCTGGCGCCCCTGAAAGGGAGGCCGTTTTCCGGCACGGAAAACGGGTCGGAAAACAGATGTTTTCCGGGCCGGAGTTCTTGCAGAACTCCGGCATCCCGGCCTCACGCACTGCGCAGCGCCATCGGCGCCGCCCCATAGGCGCGGCGAAAGGCGCGGGCAAAGGCCTCGGGCGAGCCATAGGAATAGCGCCGTGCCACCCGGTCGACCCGATCGCCGCGACCGAGGTCCTGCGCCGCGAGGATCAGCCGCCAACGCCTGAGATAGCCCATCGGGGTCTCGCCCACCTGAGCGGCAAACAGCTCGGCAAAACGCGACAGCGACAACCCCGCCTCAGCCGCCAGATCGCCATTGGTCCAGACCCGACCCGGATGGTCATGCATCGCCACGATGGCCCGACTGAGGCGCGGATCGGCGAGCCCGGCCAACAGACCCGGGCGGGTCGCCCCCTGTGCGATCTGGTCCCGCAACAGACGCACCATCAATACCTCGCCCAGCCGGTTGATCACCGATTGCGCCCCGCAACGACGCGCCGCCACCTCGCCCCGGATCAGTTCCACCACCGCGCGCGCCTCGGGATCGGCGCTCAGATCGAACCGGACCACTTCGGGCAGCGCGGCCAGAAACGGGTTGCTCTCTCCCGACCAACTCACGCGCGCCGCAAACAGCGGATCGCCCAGCTGCCCAGTGCCCGCAGGATAGAACAGCAATTCACCCGGCCCCCCGTCAGCCCCAGCCAGGGCCAGCAGATTGGCTTCCTCCGGCGCGGCGGCCTCGACCCGCAGCTGGAACCGCTCCATCAATGTCGTCAGCCTGTCCATGCCAATATCGGAGCCTCTGTCAGAAAATTCGGATTTCCCGAACACTAAACCCTGCGACAAGGCGAGGCAATTCACATCCCAAGGAGTTCTCCGATGCTGATGCCCCGTCAGACCACCCCGCCCCTGTCGCTGCCGCTGGTGGGCGGTGGCCGGTTCGATCTAAGTGCCGAAACCTCGACGCGCGGCACGCTGATCTGTTTCTATCGCGGCCTGCATTGCCCGATCTGCGCCACCTATCTCAAAGAGCTGGAAAAGCGGGTGGCGGATTTCGCCGAACGCGGCGTGTCCTGCGTCGCGGTCAGCTCGGACAGCGAAGAACGCGCGCAGGCGATGGCGGAAAAGGTCGGCGGCGAGCGCGGTTTGCGCTTTGCCTATGACCTGCCCTTGGCCGAGGCGCGCGACTGGGGGCTCTATATCTCGACCTCGCGGGGCAAGACCTCGATCGGGATCGAGGAACCGGCGCTGTTCTCGGAGCCGGGCCTGTTCCTGGTCACGCCCGAACGCACACTCTATTACGGCGCGGTGCAGACCATGCCCTTTGTGCGTCCGCATTTCGCGGGATTGGTGGCGGCGCTGGATTTCGCGATCCCCAACAACTATCCCGCGCGCGGTGAATATACCGGCGCTGTCTGAGCGCGGGGACAGGCGGCAGGGGCCCAGCGCCCCTGCCCCATCTGGCTTAGTTGACGCGTTTCCAGGCCTGGCCACGGCAGATCAGGCCACCGGCGACGCAGCCTTTGACGGTCAGTGTATTGCCCGCAAGCGACATTTTCGAACCATAGGTCTTGCCGGAATCCGGTGCCCAGATCTGGCCCCCGGCATAAGAACCGTCGCCACCGGGTTGCATGTCCCACAACATGCGCTTGCCGGCATGTTCATAGTCACTCTGTTTGGCGCCGTTCTTGTCATAGGCGGCCTTGATGGTGCCGCAGACCTGCGCGCCGCAGGGCGCGATGGCTACATGCAGATAACCGCCGGTATCACCCGGCTCGGTCTGCCAGGTACCTGCGGCAGGATCTGCCACCGCCATGCCGGCCAGAGCCAGGGTCGCACTTGCGGCCAGAATCAATCTCTTCATCCGATATCCTCCCACTTTTGCGCCACTGTGACGCGGGCTGCGCATTTTGGGCAAGCCTGACCTCGGGTCGCGTTGCCTAGCAGCGCAGGACATGACATATCGCGCGCGACTGTCAGCAGAAAGCCGCTCAACATGATCCTCTACCCCGCAATCGACCTCAAGGATGGCCAGGCCGTGCGTCTGGTGCATGGCGAGATGGACCAGGCCACCGTGTTCAACGACAATCCCGCCGCGCAGGCGCTGGAGTTTGTCGCGGCAGGCTGCGAATGGCTTCATCTGGTCGATCTCAACGGCGCCTTTGCCGGTGAGCCGGTCAATGCCGCCCCGGTCGAGGCGATCCTTGAGCAGTGCAAGGTACCCGCGCAGCTGGGCGGCGGCATCCGCGACATGGCCACCATTGAACGCTGGCTGGACAAGGGTCTGGCCCGTGTGATCCTCGGCACCGTGGCGGTCGAGAACCCCGATCTGGTGCGCGAGGCCGCGCGCGCCTTTCCCGGCAAGGTGGCCGTGGGCATCGACGCCCGCAACGGCCGCGTCGCCACCAAGGGCTGGGCCAAAGAGACCGACGTGATGGTCACTGATCTGGCCAAATCCTTCGAGGATGCAGGGGTTGCGGCCATCATCTATACCGACATCCTGCGCGACGGCGCCATGAAGGGGCCGAATATCGAGGCAACTGCCGATCTGGCCCGTGCCGTGTCGATTCCGGTCATCGCCTCGGGCGGGGTCTCCTCGCTGGAGGATCTGATTGCGCTGCGCGATTGCGGCGCCGCATTGAACGGCGCGATTTCGGGCCGGGCGCTCTATGACGGGGCGCTCGACCTGAAACAGGCGCTGAGCGCGCTCAAGGGCTGAGGACTGCGACACCGCGCCCGGTTTCGGGACCGGGCGCTTTGCTGTGTGATCCGGGCAAACCGCAAGGGGAACGCATATGACCCGCAGCTATGCTGTTGTCGAAAAGACCCCGCTGCCCGCAACCGCGCAGCTTTGGCAGGCGGTGCAGCCCGGCGATTTCATCGATGGCTATGCGGTAGAGAGCCGGATATCGCCGCGCGAAGCGGCAGAGATCGGGCTGTCCCTGCCCGGCTGGGCCAATGCCCTTCTACGCCTGCGCAACTGGATCGTGCGGCCGCTTGGCCTCAAGACCGAGGTTTCCGACACTGGCGACAAGGCGATCTTTCCGGTCACCTACGAGGATGCGGACGAGCTGATCCTGGGCGCCGATGACAGCCATCTGAACTTTCGCATCTCGCTGGTGCAACAGGCCGGGCGGCTGCACATGGCGACCTGGGTACATCGCAACAACCTGCTGGGGCGGGTTTATCTGGCGGTGGTGATGCCGTTTCATATCCTGATCGTGCGCGGGGCCATGCGCCGCATCGCCCGGCACGGCGGCGCGATTGCATCCGCGCCGGGGGCACAGTAAAGACGGGCGACCCCGGCAACCCGCGAGGCCGCCATGCTGAAGACCCGCATCATCCCCTGTCTCGACGTCGCCGATGGCCGCGTGGTCAAGGGCGTGAATTTCGTCGGCCTGCGCGACGCGGGCGACCCGGTGGATGCCGCCCGCGCCTATGACGCGGCGGGCGCGGACGAGATCTGTTTTCTCGACATCCACGCCACCCATGAAAACCGCGGCACCATGTTTGACGTGGTCAGCCGCACCGCCGAGCAGTGTTTCGTGCCGCTCACCGTGGGCGGCGGCGTGCGCACGCATGCCGATGTGCGCGCGCTGTTGCTGGCGGGCGCCGACAAGGTCAGCTTCAACTCGGCCGCCGTGGCCAATCCGGACGTCATTGCCGAGGCCGCCGACCGGTTCGGCAGCCAGTGCATCGTCTGCGCCATCGACGCCAAGACGGTAGAGCCAGGCCGCTGGGAGATTTTCACCCATGGCGGGCGCAAGCCCACCGGGATCGACGCGGTGGAGTTTGCCCGTCTTGTCACCGCCAAGGGTGCCGGAGAAATCCTGCTGACCTCGATGGATCGCGACGGCACCAAATCGGGCTTCAACCTGCCCCTGACCCGCGCCATCGCCGATGCGGTCGACGTGCCGGTGATTGCCTCGGGCGGCGTCGGCACGCTGGATCACCTGGTCGAAGGTGTGACCGAGGGGCATGCAAGCGCGGTGCTGGCCGCCTCGATCTTTCACTTTGGCGAATACACCATCCGCGAGGCCAAGGAACACATGGCCGCCGCCGGCATCCCGATGAGGCTGACATGAGTATCCTGCACGATCTTGCCGCCACCATCGAGGCCCGCAAGGGTGCCGACCCGGACAGCAGCTGGACCGCCAAGCTGCTGGCCAAAGGGCCCGAGAAATGCGCCGAGAAATTCGGGGAAGAGGCGATAGAGGCGATCATCGAAGCGGTGAAGGGCGACCGGGCCAAGCTCACCTCAGAGGCGGCGGATGTGCTGTACCACTTCCTCGTCATGCTGGCCGCCCGCGACGTGGCACTCAACGATGTGCTGGCCGAGCTGGCCCATCGCCAGGGCCAGAGCGGCATCGCCGAGAAGGCGGCGCGGCCCAAAGGTTGACCCCTCCGCGATGAGCGGTACGATCCAACCGAGAAAACCGACGACCAACCGAGGCATCCCATGACCAAATTCCGGGCCTTGCTCGCCACCTTGGCGGTGGTGCTGATCGCCGCCTGTAGCGACACGCAAACCTTCAGCCAGAAGGAGGTGAACGCGCTGGCGCAACAACTGCGCGCGCTGGGTCCCGATGTCGACCCCGCCGAGGCGCAACGCGCTGCCGAGATCTCCTATAGCTATGGGCGACAACTGGCGCGCGAATATAACGTCACCAGCAGCCCCATCGTGCATAACGCCAAGGTTCTGAACGGCTTTCGCGAGCGCGGCCTGTGCGTGCACTATGCCCAGGACATGCAAAAGCGACTCAATCAGGAAAACTTCCGCACTCTGGTCGTGCATCGCGCCATTGCCGATCCCGACAGCATCTGGCGGATCGACCACAGCACCGCCATCCTCAGCCGCCGGGGCGATGACATGTTCGACGGCATCGTGCTGGATCCCTGGCGCTATGGGGGAGACCTGTTCTGGGCCCCGACGCGCGAGGACACGCGCTATAACTGGCGCCCGCAGCGCGAGGTGCTGGAGAAGAAAGCTGCCGAGAAACTGGCGCGCCAGCCCTCTTAAAGCTTGGACGAGATGATGCCGGTGGCGAAACCGCCCATGCGCAATTCGCCAAAGAGCCGTTGATATTCGATCTTGGGGCAGCGGTTCTGGATCACGTCGATCCCGCGCGCCTCGGCCTGCGCCGCAGCCTCGGCATGCTCGACCCCGATCTGCATCCAGATCGTCTTGAGGCCGGGAAAAACCTCGAGCGCCTCCTCGACGATGGCCGGCACCGCATCAGAGCGGCGAAATATATCGACCATATCGACCGGTTCGCTGATCTCGGACAGGCCCGCGCGCACCGTCTCGCCGAACAGGCGCTGGCCGGCATGGCCCGGATTGACCGGAATCACCCGGTACCCTTTCAGCCCCAGATAGCGGGCCACGTAATAGCTGGGGCGCACGGGGTTCATCGACACGCCAACAACGGCAATCACCTTGGTGCGCTTGAGAATCTGTTTCAGATGATCGTCGGAATAGTCTGGCATGACCGAACCCTAAACCACCCGGAGACAAGAAAAAAGCGCCCAAGTCATGCTTGGGCGCCAGGTACGGAACGAGGGACAGTGAAATGACGCACGGCAGTTCCGGTCCGCGGTCATTGTGACATTTAGGCACTCATATTCAGAAAAAAAGGGGGAGATGCCAAAATTGTGATGACAAGAATTCACAGCTGACTCGAGATTGCTACCGGTCCAGCACAGCGGGCCAGTTCTTGCGCGCACCGGCGATGTTCCCGGCGACATCCTCGACCCAAAGCCGAGCGACCTCGGCCGAGTGGATGAGGTAGAGTTCGCCGTCGACGATCTGCCAGGCGGTCGGATCGGTGTCGGAGGTGTAGCCGCGCGAAACCGCATAAGCGCAATAACCGCCGAATTGGGGCGCAAAGGCGCGTGGGTTGGCCTCGAACGCTGCACGATTTTCTTGGCTGGCAAAATGCCAGACCGCCCCTTTCCACATCACAGCGATTGTGGGTGCGCCCGGCACCGGGGCGCCTTCGGTGAAATAGGCCACTGTGTCATAGCCACGGATGGCAGCCCCGTTTTCAGTATAGAAAACGGACGCCTCAGCCCAAAGCGGCGGCGCTGTTAGGATCAGGGTACCGGCAATACCGGAGATAAGGTTACGTCTGTTCAGCATCGTCACGCGTCTTGATGTTGTCTCACTCCAATGTGCCTCTCTCAAGGCCGTAAAGAAAGACGGCTGACACATATGTGATTAAAACGTGTGCCGCAATCAGTCGAAAATGTCTTCGACCTTGTCCCAGACCTCTTCCAAGGCGCGCGAAATGAGCCCCTTGCGATTTTTCCTCTTCTTGTTCTTCTTCGCGGGCACTTCCTCGCACCCTGCCCTGCGCCATTCGGCAACCGGCTCGACTGCAACCGCCACACGCACGGGCTTAGGTCGGGTCGCCGGGTCAACCGAGCCCATCTGTTGGATAGGCGCACCGCAGGCATCGCAAGCCAGCATGCCCGAGCGATCCGCTTCCAGTCTGGAGCGGGCACCGCAGTAACAACAGATGACAAGCCTTGGCATGGGGTCCGTTCCGTTTAGTGAACCTTAGATGCATATAGGGCAATCGCGGCGGCATTCGAGACGTTGAGCGAGCCGAACGCGCCCGCCGCGTCAATCTTGACCAACTTATCCACCGTTTCCTTGGTCTTTTGGCGCAGCCCCGGTCCCTCGGCCCCCAGTACCAGCGCCACCGCTCGGTCGGTTTGCCCAGCCAGCGCGGCCTCGATGGTCTCGCTGGCCTCGCCATCCAACCCCAGCACCAGATAGCCCATACCCTGCAACTCGGTGATAGCATCGGCCAGGTTGCGCATCCGCAGATAGGGCTGCCGTTCCAGCGCGCCACTGGCGGTCTTGGCCAGGGCACCGGTTTCGGGCGCCGAATGGTGGCGGGTGCCGATCACGGCGCTGGCGCCCAGCACCTCGGCCGAACGCAGGATGGCGCCGACGTTATGCGGGTCGGTCACCCGGTCGAGCAGAATCAGGCGCGGGCTTTCCGCCCCGATCGCCACCTCGGCCAGGCTGCCCCAGTTGAGCGGCTTGACCTCAAGCGCCGCGCCCTGATGGACCGAGCCGGGGTCGATCGGCGCGGTGAACTTGCGGGCATCGGCCAGTTCCGGTTCGATCCCCGCCGCGTCGATGGCCTCGGCCAGTTTTTCCCGTGCGTTGAGAGTAACGATCAGGCGCAGTTTTTCGCGTTTCGGGTTCATCAGCGCATCGCGCACGGCATGCAGACCAAACAGCCAGACCGTCTCGGAGGCGGACGCTTTTTTGGCCTGTTCCTTCTCGACCACCCATTTCGGTTTCTTCATGTTCAGCGCCCTCCGGGTGCGGCAAAAGTTTCCTGCGCCAAAGCGGATTTTTCCTGTTGACGCTCCATTGGGACGCTAGTAATCACGCCTCCACGTCAGGCGCAACGCCTGACAGTGGGCGACAGGCCGCAAGGTGTGGCAGGGGACTGTAACTCCCTCGCGGAGACGCACGCCTGGTTCGATTCCAGGGTCGCCCACCACTTTCTCTCTCTCGAACCTGAGTTTTTTCAAGCGGAATCAATGACGCCGCAATTTCAATGGGTTACAGGCAATCAAGACGCCAGAGACCTCGATTCTGAGCTCCGATCAGAGCACTATTCGGTCGATTTCGAAGAATGTCTCAGCGGGCCAGGTTCGCGTGAGGTCTTGGGACCTATCGGTGGTCTCGGGTCTACAGAAACCCAAGAAGCTCGCGCTGTTTTTCCCAGTCCAGCGGCAACTCAGGAAGGTCGCGAAGTGTCTTCGCTGTTAGATGCGCTGGTTGGCGCCCTACCAGAATGGCCGTCGAAATATCCGGTGCCAGCCAAGCCAGCGGCAAGATGCGACTGACCGCACCACTTCGCAAACCTTCCCGTTCTGTGATCCGCTTGATGGAACAGACACTCCCGTCCATCAATTCCTTTGCCCACCGCCGCGCATCGGCGACCAAGGCAATGAGATCCGGGTCTGGATTTGCCGAACTGCGTGGAACAATCACGACCGGCTTTGCACGACCATTCTGGCGACGTTTGAATGGGAATTCGAAGTTGGCGGGAATGGATTCAGGGTTGTTATCTGGCCCCAACATTGCTGCTAGGTTCATCGAAATCTCCAGTCTATCCGCCCTTACAGCGACTCGGGTGATCAGGGAATACAGGTTTTGGATTGCATTGGCTTCTTCGCCTAAATGATCAGATTGGCTCAACGCAGTGGCCGCACGAAGGACGTCCGCAACAAGAGCAGTATCCTGGATGTGCATTTCTACGTGATCAGCAATCCAAACATGATCGGAGAGCTTCTCGGTAAGCGCCGACAAAACAATGCGTTCGATCTCCTGCGCAGGCAGGCGCTCAACTGGAACGTCATCATCTGGCTGTGCCTTGGTCGAAACGTAGTACCAGTAGCGTTTTGTCGTCTGCACGCCATCCCGGAACACCGATTTGCTGGCATAGGTGGCCCCCATCTTCCGATCAGAAGAATCAAACAGAAGGCCAATCAAAGCACGATCTGTGTTGTGGCGTTTGCTATTGGTTTCTCGACCCCCATGTTTCGCCAGTTGGGCTTGCACAGAATGCCATGTCGCATCGTCAATGATAGCCGTGTGAAGCCCTTCGTGTATCTCCTTCTTGTGCCTGGTTTTTCCAACGTAAATCGGGTTTCGAAGCATGTAGTAGAGCGCGCCTTGCGAGAAGACCTTACCGCCTTTGCTCTGTCCATGCCGATCAACCCAACGTCTGCTAAGGATGTTCAACTCTCGCAGGCGAGCCGATAGTTTGCGGACGCAACCGGTGGCCAGGTATTCGGCAAAAATGGTTCGCACCAAGGTCGCCTCGGCCTCATTGACCACCAAGGCTTTGTCAACGGCTTCGTATCCAACGGGCACAGATCCTCCCATCCACATCCCTTTTTGTTTTGAGGCGGCAACTTTGTCCCTGATACGTTCAGCCGTCACTTCGCGCTCGAACTGCGCGAATGACAACAACACGTTCAATGTCAATCGCCCCATGGAAGACGTGGTGTTAAAGGCCTGCGTAACCGAAACGAAAGACACCCCTGCTCTATCAAATGTGTCCACCATCCTGGCAAAGTCACTCAGAGACCGCGTCAGCCGATCCACTTTGTACACAACGATGATGTCGATGCGACCGTTGCGAACATGGTTCAAGAGTTGCTGGAGACCTGGGCGGTCCATCGATCCCCCGGAATACCCGCCATCGTCGTAGGCCTCTGAAAGCTGGCTCCAGCCTTCGTGCTTCTGGCTGAGTATGTAGGCCGCGCAGGCTTCGCGTTGGGCATCCAGCGAATTGAAGTCCTGTTCCAGTCCCTCCTCGGTCGACTTGCGTGTGTAAATGGCACAGCGCTTGCGGATCATGACTGTCCGCCCTCCCGCAGACCAAAAAACTTCGGGCCGTTCCGGTTGGTGCCGGTCATCGCGCGCGCTACCGCAGACAGGGACGAATAGCCTTGTCCATTCCACATCACGCCCTGCCCGGTGATGAAGACCTCGTGCGTGGCTCCGCCCCATTTCTTCAGAATACGTGTGCCATCGACGGTGTCAGATACAAACGTAATACCCACCCGACTTTCGCCACTTCGTTTTATCCGGTTACTGATGACCCTAAGCCACCCACGTCGCGCCCTAGTGGATTCACCCCCAGACCGCTTGACTTGCACCTCCCAGGCCAGCGCCACCCGCATCAGGCGCGCTGTGAACGTCTTCGGGGGGTGAACCCCTTTGAGCTGTCTCCAGAGCCCTCGAAGCTCTGCTGCATCCATCTGCTCAATTTGTAGGACCTCCAGTTGATCCCCCGGCCCATTCATTGGTCTGCCTTTTTCGAGACAATGCGGTAGCGCGAGGCTTTTCCGGAACGGTCAAGATCAATCGTCACGCCCGACTTCCTCAGCCGTGAAATCGCTGCCCGAATTGTGTGCGGTTGCCAATCCAGTTGTCTCTTAAGCTGGGCCACCGTCGCCCCGGAACGGCGCGATAGCAGTTTGCATAGTTCGCCTGACTTGGTCCTGCCCGCGAGTTTGGATGGCCCGGGCTTGGTATGGTCGGTCTTGAGGGGCGGGGATTGTTGTTCAGTCATTTTCATCTCCTCTTGGTCGCAGGGCTTTCTCGCGCCCTGTACTGACCAAAGCCCGGCGTTCCGGGTGGGAGGCTCAATTCGTTCACCGTCGTCAGTGACGCTCGTCTTGGCTCGTAAGTCCAGTGGAAGATTGACACTCTTGCGGACGTTTCAAGTTAAAAAGGCGGGCGGCTGTAGCCGCCCGCTAAACCCTCATATGTCGATCTTTTCAGCGATGCTCAGCGCGTCTTCCAGCTCGACGCCCAAGTATCGAACTGTGCTGTCCACCTTGGTGTGGCCGAGCAATAGCTGTACCGCACGCAGATTGCCGGTTTTCCGGTAGATCAGCGCAGCCTTGGTGCGCCGTAGCGAGTGCGTGCCATATCCGCTCGGATCAAGACCAATCGCGGCCACCCAATCACGGACCAACCGGGCATATTGCCGGGTCGATACGTGCGGCCTGTCGTGGAAGCGGCTGGGAAACAAGAACGGGCATCCGAGCATCTCCGGGTGACATACCCAATTCCAGATGGAATCGCGGGTGTTCTCGCAAACTTCGAACTGAACGGGTTGCCGGGTCTTGCTCTGGATCACTGTCACACGTTCGCGAACCCGGTTACCAACAACAAGATCGGTGACTTTCAACCGAACCAGGTCACAACCACGCAACTTGCTGTCAATCGCCAGATTAAACAGTGCCAGATCCCTGGGATTTCCCGCAAGTTCCAACCGGGCTCGGATGGCCCAGACCTGCTTGGCAAGAAGCGGGCGTTTCTGACCGATCAGGCGCCCCTTATTCCACGGCTTGCGTTTCGGTTTGATGGCGGGAAGTTGAATTTTGGACATTGATCGTCCTCCATCCGCCCCTCCCACTCCAAACATCGACACCGCGTCAACTGAACGACTTTACCAATTGATCGAACGGCCGGTTCCAACAGCACGCCTGACCTTCGCGACACACGCTGCGACCGTCTGCTTGGAGCCCGTTCTGCACTATTTCTGAATTGCGGCTAATGACCGCTCTTAACGCTCATCGGTCAACCACTGGTTGGCCCAGCTACAGCAGTCGAACGGCGGACTTAAAGATGTTGGCCGGCGGGAGGCGTTGTTTCGTTCAAACAATCGGGCCACGCTTCATTCGCCAGAGTAACTGGTCAAATCGATCCTGACCGTAAAACGGCTCGTTTTCGTACACCATCAGCGGAACGCCCCAATGACCAGCGTCGAGCATCGCTGAATGGTTTGCGCTCAGCTCTGCAGACGCACTATCCCAGTCAACGTCTTCGAGGACCCTGTCATGATCGCAACCGATCTCGCGCATGCTATCCAAGAGAAAACTGCTAGTGTCCCAACGCGCGTTTTTTCCATTCCACAAACCCCTCCCGACCTTGTCGAGAAACGGCAGGCCCTTGCCAACTCTGTTGGCCCCAATCCAGAGACGATACAGGCGCTCGATGCGTGGTTGCTTGTTGGCTGCTATCCAGAGCGAGCCGGGTTCAAACTCGATCGGCGACGGGTCCGGGTAGCTGTATGGCAAACCCAGAAACTCTGCGGTCCTGGCCGTGTCCGTCTCGAAATAGCGCTGCTCAAGCTGTCCTCGGTTCCGCGTGGCCTCAGGCATGCGAAGCACGATGCCGAGGACAGGGCGCAATTCAATTTCGGTTCCGCTCTCTTTGAGAGAAAGCAATCGGTCGAGCAGGAAATAGCAGTAATCGCTCTGCAAAGAATACCAAACAGCAACCTTAGGCATATCTCTAATCCCTAAACCTGAAGTCGTCGATCGTGACGAAGTGCGGGCGATCTACTAGAAGTCCTTGGACACCGATACCATGGCCATCCTAAGCGGTCATATTACTTTCGACATTAATGTTAGCAAAGTCCGCAGATTACCAGTTCGTACACGATGCAGCGAACGGCAATGTTTGCCAGACCAGCCATTCATGCATCATGCGGCGAAAGAGGAAAAAGAGCCCAGAGTTGCCAATCTTCAGGCCGCAGTGAATGATCGCCTTGCGGGACTTGCGATTTATCTATCGCGAAGCGAAATGCACTCGGTGTACCATTCCAGACGGCGCGAACCGCCTGTTCTTGAGCGCGCATCACACCGGTTGTGTTTGGGTCTGGATCATCCAGAACAGCCCGAAGAGAAGCATCGCGGCCGATACGGTACAGGCGACGGTCCGGACCGAGTTCCAGAAGGTCCAACGAGGAACATATGTCCGGAGCCAGTAGTCACGTGTGCTCTCTGACGACATCTCCATGTCCGCCAAAGCCTCGTTCATCGGGACATTGAAGGCGACGGTGACGCCGAAGCAGCCGATAAGGTAGACAAGCCCGGCTAGCATGATCAGCGTTCCAGCGGGTTCCGAGAGCCAGAAGGCGCCATAGCCTGCAATAATCAGTGAAACGGCCGCCATTCCAAGAAACAGTGCCATGAACACCCAGCGAAACACTTCGCGGTTGATCACTTGCATGGCCTCGACGCCCGCATGGTCACGGGTCAGCACAAGGGATCGCATAATGAAATCAGAGAAGGCGAGGAACACGCCGCCCACAAGGGCATAGGCGAGGATCGCGAATTGCAGCAAAAGGTAGAAAGCTGTCGACATTGTCGGAACTCCTGAATGAGGGGTGGAGCGGCAGGAGCGCGGCGACGCCTGCCGTTTGCTCTGGATTGGATCAGGCGGCGGCAGGCCAGGCACCTGCTGACATTGCGGTCTGCGCGAACTCCGCGAAGTCACGCGGCTTGCGACCCAAGGCGCGCTCCACGCCGTCCGCCGTATGGGCATTTCGTCCGTCCAGCGTTTCGCGCGCGATCTGTGTGAAGACATCGGCCACGAAGCCCCCGCCAGCGGCTGCGACATTGGCGTGGAAATCCTCGAACGCGATGGGAATATGCTGGATCGGGCGGCCCAGAGTGGTCGAGAGTATGTCGGCCATTTCGGCGAAAGTCATCAGGCGCGGGCCGGTCACCTCGTACCGTTCACCCAAATGCCCCTCTTCGGTCAGCGCCGCGACAACCACATCGGCAATATCGTCGATATCGATGATCGGCTCGGTAATGTCGCCGCCCGGCATCGGCAACACTCCGTCAAGGATCGGGTCGCGCAGATAGCCTTCTGAAAAGTTCTGCGCAAACCACGCTGCACGCACGATGGTAAAGGGAACGCCAGAGTTGCGGATCACCTCCTCGCCCATGCTCGCGAAGTGTTCCCCTCGGCCGGACAGCAGGACGATGTGTTGCAAACCGGTCTCCCGGGCGACCTTCGCGAAAGCCTCCAGCTTTTCCACCGCGCCCGGGAAGGCAAGATCGGGGAAATAGGTGACATATGCTTTGGAGACGCCATGCAGGATCGGGGCCCACGTGCTTTGGTCTTCCCAATCGAACGGGGTTTCGGACCCGCGCGTGCCGCGGCGAACGGGCAGGCCCATGGCGTCAAGCTTGGTGACAACGCGCGATCCGGTTTTTCCAGTGGCGCCAATGACGAGGATGGGTTGGTTGGTCATAATCATCTCCTGTGGTGAGCGGTGCGCTCTTTGGTTGTGTTGAATTGGATTGCAGTGGGTAAGACGGCTGCTGAGATTACGGAAACTCTGCGGACGCCACCCCCATCGCGATGAGGCAAACAAGCGATGTAAGATAGATCAGGTAGAACTGGCCCTGTGATCTTCGGCACAGGCGCGTCCTACCGAACGGGTGCCCAGGTCGGGGTGTGTGAGTTCCGCAGCGCATCGCTATACACTCGCCCGAACTTGGCCGACCAGGATCGACCAATCCATGCCCAAGGCGCTGTAGACGTCACCGGCCTGCGCGTTCGCGTTGTCTGCGAGGATTTCGATCATCAGGCTGGCACCATCCGCGATGACAACTCCGGCTTGCGTCAACCGGTGCAAAGCCGTCTCACGTTTTGTCATGTTGAATGTCCCGCTGGCATCGACGGCGACATAGGCTTCGAACCCTTCACGCACGGCCCGCATCGCGGGAAACGCGGCGCAGACTTCCAGCGACAGCCCGGCAAAGATCAGTTTGCTGCGCCCGGTTGCGCGAATGGCCTCTTCGACCCTTGGATCATCCCATGCGTTGACCGTTGTTCGGTCGATAAAGGTCTGATCAGGCAGCGCTTCGAGCAATTCCGGAATGGCGGGGCCCCACAAAGTCTCTGACGATGTCGTGGTTGTGACAATCGGCAGGCCGAGCGCCTTTGCGGCCTTGGCCAAGCCGACAATGTTGTGTTTGAGGTCCGCGATGGAATAGTCGCGGATACCGGTCATCAGCCCGACCTGATTGTCGACAAACACGACGGCGGCATTGTCACGGGTCAGAGGGTCTGGGTTGTTCAGCTTCGTCATGGTCTTCTCCTTTTGTGGTTGGCGTTGGGTGGTGATGAGGTCAGTCAATTGATCCAAGGCGACCGGCTCGGTAGTCAGCCTCGACAGCGTCAAGCTCGGCCGCGTTGCCCATGGCGAATGGACCCCGTTGAACAAAGGCTTGGCGCAGGGGGTATCCTCGGAACAGGACGACATGAGCGCCCTCTTCGGAGGAAAATGAGATGTCCGCGGCCCCTGCAAATGCGATGGCTTTGCCAGGTTCGAGGTCGGCAGACCCTGCGGTCCAGGACACGGTGGAGGAGCCGGTGATGGCGAGGGCCCAGGCATGTTGGCTGCTGTCGCCGCTCTGCGTGAACTGACCGCCGGCCTGCATGTTGATATCGAGAAGCGTCAGCGGAACGTCCGGCGCGACCGGGCCGGTGACACCGTTGCTTGCCCCAAGGATCAGCCGCGCGGTGGAGCGGTTGCCTGCAAGCTTTGGGATGTCCTTGGCGGCGAGATGGAAGGCATCAGGCGCGTCGTGCCGGTTCTCTGCGGGCAGGTTGACGAAGACCTGCAATGCGTGGGTTCTGGCACCGGGCTGCGGCGCTTCGTCATGCAGGGCGCCGCGCGCGGCCTTGAACCAATAGAGATCGCCCGGCGCCAGTTCGAGGTCGTTGCCAAGGGAGTCGCGGTTGCGGAACGCGCCTTCGCTGTCCTCAAACATCACGGTCACGGCAGACAGACCTGCATGCGCGTGGGGCCCGAATGTGGGCTGTGTCGCAACGAAGTGGTCCACCATGATCAGCGGGTCCATCAGCCCCCGGAAGTCCGAATGCTGGTAGCTTTGGGCCACAAAGCCGCTCCCGATGGTGATCTCGCGACCGTTGCTTTGTGCATGTGTTTCGCAGGGTACGCCTGCGAGTTTGTCGATGATGTGCGTGGTCATGTCAGTCTCTCGCTTCTGGTGAATTCAGAATATGGGCGAGACAATCTGCGGAAAATCGGTCAATAACAGGACTTATCGTTCTATAAATGGAACAATTTGGTGAGGCACAGCATGGATCTTAACGACGCGTTCTACTTTGTTCAGGTTGTTGAAAAGGGTGGCTTTTCCGCTGCGGCGCGGGCGTTGAACATTCCCAAGTCCCGGCTCAGTCGCCGCGTACGGCAACTTGAGGAGGACCTTGGCGTGCGCCTTTTGCAGCGCACATCGCGCATCGTGACGACGACAGAGATCGGCAAAGACTACTTCCGCCACGCGCAGAAGGCCCTCGCACAGTTCGAAGTCGCCGAAACGGCCGTCCGTCGCAAAACCAACAGAATCGAAGGCACCGTGACGCTGTCCTGCTCCGTGGGCATGGCGCAGTTTGGTCTGGACCAGATCTTGCCACGGTTTCTTCAGGACAATCCCGGTGTGACCGTTGTCCAGCACGCCTCGAACCGAATGGAGGATTTGATCAAAGGGGGGATCGATATGGCGATCCGCGGACATATGGACACTCTGCCCGACTCGAGCCTGATCCAAGTGCGACTGGCGCGGGTGGAATGGCACTTGTTCTGCTCGCCGGACTACCAAAGCACTCTCGATCCGGCCGATGATCCGGCCGGGCTGGCAAATCACCCGGCCCTCGTTCTTGGCCGACCCGGAGCGACGCACCAATGGCTGCTCACCGATCGTGACCGCCAGAGCGCATCGATCCCCTGCAAGGTGCGCTTTGCAAGCGATGATATGTCAACGCTCAAAAACGCGGCGGCTTTGTCCTTGGGCGTCGTCGCCCTGCCGTCCTACGTATGTCAACAAGAGGTGGAAGCCGGATCACTTGTGCGCGTCTTGCCGGGTTGGACCGCGGGGACCCCACAGATCAGCCTCCTGATGCCTTCGCGAGAAGGATTGTTACCGGCGTTTGAGGTATTGCTCGATTTCTTGAAGCGTGAATTGCCGGCCGTTCTGGTCGGTGATGCACGGGCGGCCACATAGCGGCGCCTCAAACGGAATTGAACCTCCTACGTTGAGCTGTTGCCAGGCATCCCCCTTACGGCTTAGCAGGGTAATTCTCCCTCTGAGAAGGAAACAAGCAGCCCTTAAAGCCGAATAGGTCAAAGGCAGTTCTGTCCGGATGCTGTTGAAAAACTCTGCTTGAGCGATGCTTTGGCTGCTGATTCAATTCTCTTGATTTGCAGGAGAGTTGCTGATGATGGGACCGAGGCAAGTTGCGCAGGGTGCGCTGT
>NZ_JAKOEM010000035.1:0-18491 GCF_022321465.1 Ruegeria alba
AGCAGGAAGTCGACCGAGATCTGCGCCAGACCAAATTCGGTGAAGTAATTGTAAAGGGTGGTTCCTGCGCCATCCTTCACGATGCCGCGCAGCGCGTTCATCTCCATGTATTCCCGGGTCTGGGCATGTTTGCGGCGCATGAGCAGAAGCTTGCGGTTCATCACCTCGACCAGAGGATCGGCGGCATCGAAGGTCCCGAGGGCAGGTTGACCCTGGATGTCGGCCGGCAGGATCACATCGTCATGCGGGATCCAGGGCAGGGCAAAGCTGCGCATCGCGCGGCCCTCGCGGGTGCCGACGGTGGCCGGACCGCCCAAGGGGACCGAGGGCAAGAGGCTCAGCACGCCCTCGTGCTGTTCGATGATCACTGAGCGCTGGCTGACACCTTCGAAGCGGAAGAGGCCGATCTGGGCGAGGCGGGTGTAGAGATTGGGCAGGATGTTGATCGCCTGCGTCATCTCGGCCAGCGAATAGCCACCGGCGTCAAAGGGATTGCGGATCAGGGTCATGGGAGTACTCCGGGGGACAGGGAGGATCAGACGCCGTCGCGGGCGATGATGCCGAGGTCGGCAAGCTGGGTGATCTTGGCGGTGATCTTGGCGGCATCATCGACACTGCCGTCATAGGCAAGCTCTGCGCGCGAGACGATAGCGGGTCCGCGGGCGACGACGATGCCCGTGGCATCAGCCAGCGTTGCATCGACGGCATAGAGTAGGACGCCGCTGGCGGTCTCGGCCCCATCGCTGCCGGCGGCAGGTGAGAGCGTGTGTTTGCCGCTGGCGGTGATCTTTCCGAGGACGGAGCCGACCGGGTAGGGCATCCCGGCGGCCAGGGTCACCACCTCGCGGGTGTAGTTCGGGTTGAGCTCATATTTGAGGACATCGCCCATGCTGGGCGGTTGCGTCAGAACGGGCATGGTTCAGTCTCCGGGATGTTGGGGAGGGGGTCAGCGCGAGGCGGCGGCGGATTTCCTGGCGGCCGCGATGATGGGGCTTTCCTTTGCACTGGTCGCAGGTGCTGCAGCCACGATGCCCGCGGCATCGCTGCGGGTGGCCAGTTCGGCGAGCACCTTTGCGCGCAGGGCTTCGGGCTTGAGGCCGCGGGCGACGGCGTCAGCGGCGTCGAACTGCACACCGAGCCGTGCCGCCTGGGCACAGACCTGCGCCACTTCCGCGGCCTCTGCGCGGATGGCTTCCGGCGACATCGCCGCCGCTTCCGTCTGCAGCGGGGTGATTGTCGGTGGCGAGGCCGGTTCCGGTGTCGCGTTTGCTGCAACGGCAGCCGGAACATTGGCAGGATCTTCGTGGACAGTGGTCATCATTGGACCCTTTTTGCTGGTGGGATGGGTGCCATGGGGAGCCGCGACAAAGGCGCGGAAGGCGGTGACGGGATCAGCGACCTCGTCCGCGAGACCGGCAAAGACCGCGGCCTCACCGCGGAACACGGCGGCTTCGGTGCTGAGCGCGCTTGCCGTGTCGAGGCGATTGCCACGGCCTTCGGCGACGGTTTTGGCAAAGAGCTGGCGCAGGTCTTCGAGCTCGCCCGCAATCCGGGCACGGACGGCCTCAGGCAGGGGCTGGTAGGGATTGGCATCGACCTTGCGGGCGCCGGCATGGATCAGGGTAACGGCGATGCCCTTCTGATCAAGCGCTCCGCTCATGTCGCTGTGCATGGCGACAACGCCGATGCTGCCGACCGCGCCGGTGCGGGACAGGATGATCCGGTCGGCCTGGGAGGCCAGTGCATAGCCGGCCGAGAGCGCGTGGTCGGCGACAAAAGCCTGAACGGGTTTGACCTGCCGCGCCGCCCGGATGCGGTCGGCGAGATCAAAGGCGCCGGCCACCTCGCCGCCGAAACTGTCGATGTCGAGCGCAATGCCGCGAATGGCGGGGTCCTCGAGCGCCGCCTGAAGCTGGGCCGCGATCCCCTCGTAAGACGTCAACCCCGAGGATTGGCCGATCCAGGCGCCGCGATGGACAAGGGTTCCTGTGATCGCGATCACCGCGATTCCCTCGACCACCGCATAGGGTGGACCGCTGGTGCTGGCCCCGTGGCGGGCGAGGTCGTCACCGAAAAGCGAAGCGCGGGCGGGCAGGGTGACGTCTGCCGGATCCGCCGGTGGCAAGTCCGGCCCTTCGAAGCTGATCTCGCGACCTGTGATGCGGGGACCGAGACCGGCAAGGAAGGCCAGCGCCTTGGCGGGATCGACCATCAGCGGCGTGTTGAAGACACGCTGGGCAATCTGGATGTGATGCATCATCGATCTCCCGCCGGACGCGGTTCCCGGTCCTCGCCGTCATCCTCGTCCTCGCTCCGGTCTTTCGCATTCGCGCCATTGCCGGCGTTCTGATCCTCGTCGCCGGTCTTGCCGGCCGCCTGTGCAGGCGACCCCGGTCTCCGGAAATCCAGACCCAGTTCCGCCTCGCGCTGGCGCTCAGTGGCAATTTCCCGATCGACCTGTTCGGCGTCATAGCCGCGCTCGGCGATGGCTTGCGTGCGGGACTTGAGCCCGGCTTCGATCTGCAGGATTTCCGCCGCCGCATCCTTGGCCGGATCGATCCAGTCCCATTTTGTGGGCAGCCAGTCGCAGGCGAGGTATTGGCGCCGGTCAGCGGCATAGCTCGGCAGGTCGATGGTGCCCGCCAACACGGCCATATCCATCCAGCGCGTCCAGACCGCCCGGCAGAGCTGGTAGACCATCACCGAATGCTGGAAGGCCGAGATGCGGCGGCGAAAGTCGACCAGCGCAATCCGTGTGTTCGAGAAGTTGCCCTTTGCCGTGTCCCCGGTGAGATAGCCATAGGGCACGCCCAGCGCCGCGGCGATCTGCAGGAGCGTCCGGTACTGGAAGGGCTCATAGGTGGATCCGGAATCCGGGGTGGCGGGCGTAGAGACATCCTCGCCGGGATCGAGCCGGACCACCTGACCGGGTTCAACTTCTAGGTCCTCGTCTGCCGGTTCCAGCGCGGTTTCCGGAGCGGGCGAGGTGATAAACATTGCAAACATCGCCGCGGTCTTCTTCCGCTCCAGTTCTGCATCGTCGTAAAGATCGAGGGTGAAGAGCTTCACGATCGCTGCTGCAAAGCGGGAGACACCGCGGAGCTGTCCGGCCTCGACCGGGTCGAGGATGTGGATCACCTCCGAGGCAGGCACCCGAACCGTCTCGCCCACCAGCCCCGGATCGGTCAGATCGCCGGGATGACGGCGCAGGAAGTGATAGGCGACACGGCGCCCGATCCCGTCGAACTCGATACCCTGACGGATCGAGCCGGATCCGGGCATCTGGCGGGTCAGATCGAGAGGCAACATCTCCGAGGGCAGCATCTGCAGCTGCATCGGCACGGTGAGCCCATCTTCCACCCGCCGGCTGCGAATGCGCAGGAAAACCTCGCCCGCCAGGAACACCTCACGCGCCGCCCGGCGCTGGAGCCCGAAGAAGTCCGTGAGCCCCTCGGCATCGGCCTCGTCGGTCCAGGCGAGCCAGAGCTTTTGCAGCTCTTCTTTCTTTGTCGCATCGCTGATCTTCGATGAGGGCTTGATCCCATCGCCCACCACATGGTTGGCAAAGGCATCGACCGCATTGGCGGCATAGCCATTGTTCCTG
The DNA here is from genome assembly GCF_022321465.1 of Ruegeria alba. Taxonomy (NCBI): domain Bacteria; kingdom Pseudomonadati; phylum Pseudomonadota; class Alphaproteobacteria; order Rhodobacterales; family Roseobacteraceae; genus Ruegeria; species Ruegeria alba. The sequence goes on from NZ_JAKOEM010000035.1 coordinate 3,605, forward strand.
ACCAGCCAGCGGGCCCGGGCGGTGATGGTCTCGCCCGAGGCGGCGATCAGCGTGTTCACATGCGCGCGGCTCGCCCGAAAGCCCCGCATGCGGCGATGGGATTGCGCCGCATCAAACCCGCCGATGATGGCGCCGAGCCGCTGGCGGAAGGCGTCGAAGGCCATGGTTCAGAGCCCCTTTGTTGCCACCGTGCCCCAGCGCCGGCGGCGGGGCGTGGCGGAGGCGGTGGCAATCCGTCCCTCGAGATCGCGAATGGCGGAGGCCAGTTCTGCATCCGATCCATAGGTCACGGTTTTGCCGTCATAGCTGACGCTGCGCAGCCCGGCGTAGCGCGCCTCCTGCAGGGCAGCCAGAAGGGCCACCATCCGGTCGAGATCCATCAATCCCTCATGAAGTTTGGTGTATAGACCCGCCGTTTCCGGCGCGGGGTCACCAGGGTTCCGGCGCGGGGCTGGCCCGGGTCTGTTGGTGTTGTGTCCATCGGGACGGAAACGGGCAGGTGGGTTTCCACACCGGCCTGCGCCTCGAGGCGCCGCCAGGTGGCCTCGTCCCAGCGATCGGCGCCGAGGATCCATGCCGCGGCGCGGGCGTAGACGCGGCAGTCCAGCGCTTCGTTCCGCTCGCGCATTTTCTGCCATTCCTGCCGCGCATAGCCGCGCTTGTTGCGGATGGTCACGAGCTGTTCGGCCACCAGCTGCTTCAGCCATTCAGTGTCGGCCCAGCCAGGCAGGTGAATCGTGCCCGCCGGATCCACGACGCCCAGCGCCCGGTCTTCGTCGCTCGGCCGCTCGATCCGCAGGAAGCGATAGGTCTCGGTCTTGAAGGTGGCCGTCGCCACCGACCAGAGCCGGGCACCGCGGCGCAGGCGGCGGCCGCCCACCGTGGCATCGACGAAGGTTGGGCCCGAGACCGGCGCCGAACGATTGAACCCTTCGAGCCCCTTGAGTGGCGCCACCTGGTCAAAGCCCGCCTTGCGCACCCAGGCATAGACGGCTGCGGCCTCGTAGCCCGTATCGATGCCTAGCCGTGCCACCGTCATATAGGCGCCACCCGCATGTTGCCAGCTGCGTCCCAGCAGGGTGGAGAGCGCGTCCCAGCATTCCGGTTCGTCCGGGCCGCCGGGGATGACAATGTGATCGATGAGCCAGCTTTCCAGCCCCCGGCCCCAGGCCCAGACATCGACCTCGATCCGATCCTTCTGCACATCGGCCCCGGCGGTGAGGAAGAGCCCGCGCGCCGGCACGGTACCGGCTTTCCAGGTCTCTCGGCGATCCGCCAACCGTTGCCATTCCGGCGCATCACCGCTCTCGACCCAGGTCTCGCCCAGAAGCGTGTTGCGCGCGGCGCGGAGCATGTCCTCAGACCCCTGCGCCGCCAGCCAGTCCCGCGCGATGTCAGCCCAGCTTTTCCAGCCCAGCGGCGAATAGAGCGCCGAGAGGTGGAAGCCGATGGCGTTGGGGTCACTCCCGACGGCTGTGGCCCGCCATTCTCCCCGCGCCAGCATCTCGGTCTTGTGATGCTCAGCGATCGGCCGCTCGCAGCCCTCGCAGGTGTAGGTTGCCGTTTCCGGCTGTCCCTTCGCCCAGCGCAACCGCTCGAATTGCAGCCACTGCATCGCCCCACAATGCGGGCAGGGTACGAAGTAGCGCTGCTGGTCACTGGCCTCGAACTCCCGCTCGATCCGGGAAAACCCCCGGATCGTGGGCGTCGAGACGATGAACACCTTGCGCCGGTGCGCGAAGGTGGTGGTGCGGGCCTCGGCCAGGGTGACCGGATCGCCCTCCTCGTCGGCCGAGGCGGGATAGGCATCGACCTCGTCGAGGAAGACATAGCGCGCCGGCATGGAGCGCAGGCCTGTCGCACTGTTCGCGCCGGTGAGCACCAGGATGCCGCCCGGAAACTCCTTCGACAGCATCGAATTGCCGGCATCGCGCGACCGGGCCGGGTTGACCCGCTCGCGCAGCGCCGGGCTGTCGGCGATGAGCGGATCGATCCGGCCGCGCGAGGAGCGCTTGGCCATCTCGACCGTTGGCAGCACTGCCAGCATCGGGCCGGGTGCGTGATGGATGACAAAGCCGATCCAGTTGTTGCCGGCCTCAGTCGCCCCCACTTGTGCGGCCTTCATGAACGAAATCCGTCGCGCCGGATGGCCCGGGCTCAGCGCATCCATGATGGCCCGCAGATAGGGCGTGCGCGCCGTTCGGTACCGCCCCGGCTCGGCCGAGGCGCGGGAACTGAGCCAGCGGTGCTGATCCGCCCATTCCGAGACCGTCAGGTTCGGGTCGGGCCGCATGCCCCGGAACCAAGCGCGCAGGAGGTCCTGGGCGCCGTCGAAGCTAAGGTCGAGGCCTTCGGTCAGGTCGGTGTCGGTCAGATCACCGTCATCCGAGGGAGACCCGGAGATCTGCGAGGGCGTCGAGCTGGTCTCGGACATGGGCTTCCAGCACCCTCTGCAGGATCGCGGTTTCGATCGTGACCGATGCCCCGGTCTGTCGTTCCACCTCCGCCGAGATCTGCGCTGCCATCAGGGCCGCCACCCGTCCGGGCCAGGTGACCCAGACATCCCGCTCCTGCCGCGCGAGGCGAAACACCAGCGTTTCCGCCCGCGCCCGATCGACCAGCGTGCCTTTCTTCTTCTGGATCGCAAGCTGGCGTTCCTGCGCCTGGTAGACCGTCAGCGCCGTGCGCGCCTTCAGATAGGACGAGGTCTCTCCCGGACCGCTGATCAATCCGTCTCCACCCAGGGAGCGGCGTTGTTGGTCAGGGTCAGTCATCTCCGCCCGCCGCGCATCCGAGCCGTTCGCATCGATCGAGCCATCGTCGAAGAGCACCAGCCGCCCGTTCCGGCGGGCCTTCTGCACGCCCCCGCGCGAAAGCCCGGAATGGGCGGCATACTCCCGTTCGCTCATTCCTTGCATGGCCAGAATACTCCGCTCAAACCGATGATATCATTTGGATTTGAGTTGATAGATCGGCGGGACAGAGCGACTCTGATCACAAGGAAACGATGCAACTCACCCAAGGATCACCCTGCCATGACCACGCGCCGCAAGACCAGCTGCAACGACGAGGCCCTGTGCGCCTTCATTGCCGCCAAGGCCGAGATCGATACCATGCTGGAGCGGCTGACAGCCCTCAGCGCCGACCATTTCGAGTTCGATCCGGAGGCCATCAACTGGGGCGCCGTCGGATCGCTCAACTCTGTCGCCGCCGATCTGCGCAAGATCACCGACTTCCTCTTTGGCGAGGGCGAACACGCTGCCTGAGGCACTCAGCGGCGCAACGGCCGCCCCGCTGTCGCGGGGCTTGCCTCCATAGAAGGCGCGTGAGCCGCGCGCCGGAACACCGGAGGTACCAATGTCAAATCTCACCGATACCCAGTCTACCATTCTGTCCCGTGCGGCCGCTCGGTCGGGGAACCTGGCCCTGCCACTGCCTGACGGGCTGCATGGCGCTGCCGCAAAAACAGTCGTCGGCAAGATGATGTCCCGTGGCTGGCTTGAGGAGGTGGACGCCAATCTGCGCCGCGGTGAGCCCCTTTGGCGCGAGACTGGCGATGGGCACGGCACCACGCTGATCGTCACCGAAGCCGGGCTCGCGGCCATAGGGATCGAGCCGGTGGTGGCGGGTGCGGTCGCCCGGGCGCGGAAGGCGAAGGTGGAGCAGGGCGCGACGTCCGAGGTTCCCTCCCGGCCCAAGAGTCGCGCCGGAACAAAGCAGGCGCAGGTTATCGCGTTGTTGCAGCGGCCCGAGGGCGCGACGGTCGCAGAGATTGCCGCTGCGACCTCGTGGCAGTCGCACACGGTGAGGGGGATGATCTCGGGCGCGCTCAAGAAGAAGCTGGGCCTGCCTATCACCGCTGAGAAGGTTGAGGGCAGGGGGATGGTCTATCGCTCGGAAAGCTAGAGCACTTTCTGGATGGCGACGATGGACGCCCAGACACGAAGCGCCAGAATACAGCTTCGGCGCCCAAAGCGATCACGCTCCTTTCTCGGTCTCTAACCTTCAGGCAGTCCTGCTGCCACAAGTGCTTCGGACGCTCTTTCGATTGCTTCTACTGGTGCATACAGCCGCGTAGCTGCGAAGGTTTGACGGTTGTAGTCTGGAGCTGCTTTCATGATTTCTTCAACGATGCTTCGAGCCTGCTCTTTCTGTCCATTCTTCCAATAAGCAGCGCCCAACCATCCAATTCCCAAGATGCTTCGCATCTGCTCTCGCTGACCAAACTCGACGGCTTTTGCGTAGTCGCCCAGGATGAAGTAGATGGATGAAATTTGCATGTTGGTGAAATTGTTTTGCCCCGGAGCAAGTCGCAAGGATGCGTGCAGAATGTCCAGAGCTTCCTCGTACTTCTCCTGACGCACGAGGACATGCATTGCAAAATCTCTCCTGACCAAAATGTCGTGTGGATTCAGCTCATGCGCGCGTTCAAACGCCGACATGGCCTCTGGGACCCGTCGCGCTACCACATTGCAGTAGCCCAGAACCCAGTGAGCGAGATATTCCTGCGCATGCAACGCAACGGCCTTGTCCGCATTCTCAAAACAGGCGGCCAGATCGCTTTCAGCGTCAGGCGAGTAGCCAAACCAGATGCGACCAAAGTGGAAGTATGCAAGTGCAACGTAGCCGCGCGAAAACTGTGGAAAGCGAGATACTAAATCCCTGGCAATCTCGCCATTTGTTTCATTGCCTTCACGGGTATACTTGAAAAATGCCTGGGTGGCCTTTTCGAACAGTTGAAGGGCCGTTAGGTCGTCATTCGAGATCTGCTGAAACCTACGCCGTTCCGCTCTGAATATCCCGCTTTCGCCGCGCCCTCCGACCTCAAGCGCTATGTCACGGATCAATTCGTCCTGAAGCTGGAAAAAATCCTCTATCGGCCGCTCATAGCGTTTGCTCCAGATGAGGTTTCCAACGAGCCCATCGACAAGCTGCACATCGATCCTGAGTGAACTTTCCTTCTTATCAAAGCTCCCCTGAACCAGATAACGGACTCCTAGCCGCTCCGATATTTCTCCCAAAGACAGTTCGGTGTCGCGCAAAGCGAAGCTCGAATTGCTAGCGATTACAAACAGATCGGGAAGAAAGGAAAGTTCGGTGATGAGCGAAGTCACGAACTTGTCCGCAAGGAATTTCGCATCGCCATCTGCGGACAGGTCGCGGAAGGGCAGCACGGTGACCGATGGTTTGTCCGGGAGGTCGAATGCCATCCGTGCTTGGTCGGCAGGTTGGAAATCCGTTTGAGAGGACCACCAGAATGACACTATCCCGACAAACGCAATGGCTGCGGCGGCCATGATCAGGGGTACAGGTTTGGTCCGACGGCGAGCAGGAACCGTCATGCCGATGGACTTGGAGTCGGTCACAACGCGGTAGACACGAACCGGTGTTTCGATGTTCTTGACCTGAACTTCGCCAAGTGCTTCGTAGCCGACGTCCACGTTGGCCTTTAGGTGATCATAGGCAGTGCCTGAAATTGTGATACCGCCAGGCGCCGCCATTGCCTCCAGCCGGGCCGCAATATTGACCCCGTCACCATAAATGTCGCCTTCGTCAACGATCACGTCACCCAGATTGATGCCGATCCGATAACGAATACGCTTTTCCCCCAGCGCTCCACTTTCACGGTTATCCATTGCATGCTGGATTTGCACCGCGCACTGGACTGCATCGACCACACTCGGAAACTCGGCCAAAAGACCATCACCTGTCGTTTTGAAGATCCTGCCTTTGAACTGTTTAATAGCAGGGTCGACCAACTCCTTACGATGTAGTTTTTGTCGTTCGAGCGTTCCGGTCTCATCGACCTCCATGAGACGAGAGTATCCTACGATGTCGGCTACTAAAATTGCGCTGAGACGGCGTTCCATACAGGCAACAATAGATTAAGGAGGCCAACTAAGTCGAGGTTCTGGATAAATCCCGGCTGGCGCGGAAGCCCGCTTCGTCCGCAGTTCCGAAAGTGCATGGATCAGCAAGGAATGTAGCTCACTTGTTTGATCGTCCGGTTTTAACGGCGGCGAAATTCTCGCCGGTGTCTGCTAGCACTGCCTCTTCCCCGGTGAACGATTGCCAACGTTCTATGGCAACATCGACATAGGCCGGGTTCAGTTCGACGCCGAAGCACACTCGGCCTGTCGTTTCGGCAGCGATCAGCGTGGTGCCCGATCCCATGAAGGGCTCGTACACTGCCTGGCCGGGGCTTGAGTTGTTCAGGATCGGCCGGCGCATGCAGTCGACCGGTTTCTGCGTACCGTGTACTGTGTCGGCGTCCTGATCCCGGTTGGCGATCTGCCAGAGGGTGGTCTGTTTGCGATCGCCAGCCCAGTGGCCCTTGCCCTTGGCGCGCACAGCATACCAACAGGGTTCGTGCTGCCAATGATAATCCCCGCGGCTCAATACCAGTCGGTCTTTGGCCCAGATGATCTGTGACCGGATGGCAAAACCCGCCGCTGTCAGGCTCTCGGCCACGGTCGTGGCATGCAGCGCCCCGTGCCAGACATAGGCGACGTCGCCGGGAAACAGCGCCCATGCCTCTTGCCAGTCGGCGCGGTCGTCGTTCAGCACCTTCCCGGTGCGTTTTGTCTTTGCCGCGCCGGCCTGGTTGCGCCAGGAAGGGTCATACTCGACACCATAGGGTGGGTCGGTGACCATCAGAAGTGGTCGTACATCGCCCAGCAGTCGCCCGACCACATCGGCGCTCGTGCTGTCGCCACAGATCAGACGATGCGGCCCGAGCTGCCAGAGATCGCCGGGCACTGACACCGGCGTGACCGGCAACTCAGGCACGTCGTCCTCACCCTCGACCGGGCCATCGCCGCCCAGCGCCTCGGGGTCGCGCAGCAGGGCTTCCAGTTCTTCGTCACAGATGCCGAGAACATCCAGGTCGAAATCCTCGGCCAGCAGTCCGGCGATTTCGTCGCGCAACAGGGCCTCGTCCCAATCGCCGAGTTCGGTCAGCTTGTTGTCTGCGATCCGGTAGGCCCGGCGCTCGGCCTCGTCCAGGTGGCTGAGCCGGATCACGGGCACCTCGGTCAGCCCGAGCATTGTGGCCGCCAGCACCCGACCGTGGCCCGCGATCAGTTCACCATCTTCGGCCACCATGCAGGGCACCGTCCAGCCGAACCTGGCCATGCTGGCGGCGATCTTCGCCACCTGGTCCTCGCCGTGTATCTTGGCATTGCGGGCATAAGGGCGCAGCCGCTCGATCGGCCAGGTTTCGATCTGGCTCGGCGCGAAGACGAGGTCCATGGGGCAGGTCTCGGATGTAGGGGAAAACGAAAGCGCCCGCGAGGGGTGTCCTCCGGGCGCTATTCTTCGATGATCAATGGGTAGGTCAAGGGGGGCAGCTTTGTCAATCTGAAAAGTGAAGTGGATTCAAAGCCTTCCCAGAAGGGTGGCTTCCGGCCGGGGTGGATTCCAGGTGGATTCCCCGGTGAGGAATCCAGTCGCTAGCAAACCTCTGCGCTGAGCCCCCCCGCATAGGTTTGGCGCCAGGGAGGAACCATGGGAGGGGGGTGGCGTTTGCTTCACAGCAGACCTTCGTGCATTTTGTAGCTAACAGCCGGAACAAGCCCGGAGCGGCCTCTCAATGAGACCTTGGTGGCTGTTGGTCGGCCTCAAAACAAGGCCCTCTGACAAGACCTGAGGCGGGCTGGTCGCTGAGGCAAACGCACAAAATGCAGTTTTAATGCTCCAATCAAGCGAAGATGCCTGGGTCGATCCTGTCCACGGACGTGATTACATCAGCTGGAATGTTCAATCTCTTCGCTGCCCGGCGCAAGCTCTCCTCGTCGGGGGCTTCATACAGGCAATACGTCTTTCGTTTGTCGGCGCTGAGAAAGGAAAAAATCCATTCAATGCCTTCTTCGTCGTTGATCGACTTGATATGCTTCTTTGCTTCGTCGTCGACTTCCAGCTTTTCCGCAAAGTTTCTTTCAATAATGAATCTCGGCATCTCATCCTCGCAATACGGGGAATTCGTTTTCAGATTGTCGTGGCTTCCAGCTTGGCCCTTAACTTGACCATATCGAGTTTTTTGGCTACTGCCAACGCTTCGGCCTCAAGTTGCAGGGCGCGCTCCATGTCCTTTTTCCTCCCGCGTCGCCGCAGCGCAGTTGAATAGGCCGCCTTGCTGTGTGCGATCCAAGGCAATGCGTTCATCTTGGCATCGATCTCGATGGCAGTTTCGAACATGTGGTCGGACGCATCCCAATCCCCCAGTAGCCCCGCCAGACTGCCCAACCGCCGCGAAGCTGCCCCGGCACAAACTGTCGTGGCGCCTGCGGTAATGGTCAGCTTCTCATAGGGCATCAGTTTTTCGTAGACTGTCTTTGCGTGCTCCTCGTGTCCCACCGCCACGCAAATATCTGCCAGATAAGAAAGCGTGGTGGAGTAAAGCGCGTCCTTGGGCAGTTCGAAGCCTGTTTCGGCCAGTTCGTTCAGGATGCGCTCGGCGGCGTCCCTGAAGCCCAGTTCCACTGCGATCACTGCGAAGCCGGGTTGCCATGTCGTGTCTTCGGGGCTCTCCGACATCAGGCGCTTGATTACCGGGGCCACTTCCTGAAGGCGGTTCTGCTCCCGCCGAATTGTGAACATCTGGACTCCGTAAACGCCTTCGACATGTTCCCCATGGGTCCGGCGGCCGATCTTGACCGCTTCGTTCGCGTATCTTTCGGCCAGTTCGAAATCCCCTTCCAGGATCGCGATCATCGCACGGGCGTGAACCTGCACCCAGTAAAGCTGGAGGTGGTTTTCCTTCTTTGAAATATCGGTCAGCATGTCCAGCGAATGATCCATCAGCTGGCGGTCGGCCATTTCGGCCCCTAGAAACAGGCTGAGCGTCCGGTCCCGGCCCTGATCTATAGTACCCAGCTTCTCGGCGACGCTGTGCATAGCCTGAAGGTTCTCGCGCCAATGGTCCCGCTCATCCTTGCTGCGCGCAATGAACGGAGCTCCGAAGCGTGACATCATGACCGAGAACTGGGCCTTGTGGTCGCCAAGCTTGGCGGCCAACTCCATGGCTTCTCGCCCGAAGGCGCTGCTCTTTTCGTATTGCCCCGTGAACGTGTAGGCGCGCGCAAGCTGGCTTTTCAGCCCGGCCCGGCGTTTTTCGTCCTGTTCCGAAAGGTCCTCCAGGGCCTGATTGCAGAACAGGATCGCCTTGGCATGCCAGTCGCTGGCCATCATGGCTGCATCGGCAAAGTGGTTCGCCGCGTCCGCGGCAAGTTCGGCATCGCCAATCTTGCGTGCGGCATTCCACGCTTCCTCGAGGATCGCAATACAGTCGGGCAGGCGACCGGCGCTGTCATAGCTTCGGCCGATCAATATCTTTGCGGCGATGACAGCCTTAGATTCTTCGCCGCCCAAATGGCGGGCGGCCTTTTGGGTTTCGTTGGCGTTCGAGATTGCCTCGCGGCTGGCCGAACGGGCCAGTGCCAGTTCGGTCGCGGAGCGCCATCGCCGAAAAGCTGCGGGCCAGTCTTCGGCCTCGGTCAGGTGGCGGGCGACCAGTTCAGGCTGCCGGGCGATTTCTGCCGACCTCAAATCGTTCAGGGCTTCGGCAACGCGCGCGTGCTGCTGCCGTCGCGTCGATGCCAGCATCGACTGATAGGCCGTGTCGCGTATCAGGGCGTGGCGAAAGACGTATTTCCCCCGGCTGTGACCGCTTTCGAAGATGAGCCCGGCCTTGCGCAACTCATCCAGACAGGCGGGTATGTCGATCCCGCTTCCCGTCATGGAGGCGGTCAGAAGGGCCGGCTCGAACTCGCGACCGATCACTGCCCCGGCGAGAGCCACCTGTTTCGCGTTCTGCGACACCGCGTCGAGGCGCGCCATCAGCGTCCCTTTCAGCGAGGACGGAACACTTATCTTGCCCCGCGCGCCTGACGCCCCGATGGCCCGGGTCAGTTCCTCGACGAAAAGCGGTATGCCATCGGTCTGCTGGACGATCAAGTCGATCAGGTCCCGGTCGGGTTCCTGCCCTGACACGTTCCGTACCAGTTCTGCGACGTGATCGGCATCGAACCGGCGTAGTTGCAGGGTTTGGACATGCAGATCGCCTTCGGATTGAGCAAGCGCCCAGTCTGGCCGATGGGTGACAAGGATCATCAACGGCAGATCGGCGCAGATATCTTTGAAGCGGTCGAGCAGCGCGTTGGTCGAAGGATCGATCCAGTGCGCGTCTTCAACGAACAGGATGACCGGCCGCACGCCGGCCCGGACTTTCACGGTGTTGATCAAGGTCTGGATGGTGAGGTCCCGCTGTTCTTGCGGCGACATCGCCAGCACCTTTTGTGCGACCTCGCTGCGAGGCGCCACCAATGCCGCGAATACGGGCAACACATTTCGCCAGTCCAGTCCTTGCCTTGCTTCGAGCATTGCCCTCACGTATTCCAGAATGCGGTCATCGTCGAAATCGGGTGCGACACCAGCATCCTGCGAGATGCGGTCCGTGACCGGGTGGAATGGGCTGCCGGTAAGGTAGGGGGAACAGTTCAGCCGGATGATATCAGCATGTCCCGCCACTGCGTCGTCGGCCAGGAATTCCTCAGTGATCCGCGATTTCCCGATACCGGCCTCGCCACAAAGCAGGACGACTTCGCCCTTGCCGCGTTTCGCGTGTTGCCATGCCTGCTTGAGGATTCCCTTTTCAAGCGTGCGGCCCACGAGGACGCTGGACAAGTCTTCGCCGTGAGCCGCGCGAAAGCGGCTTTCTGCGCTGCGCTCGGCCCGCACCTGGAACAGTTTGCGCGGGGCCTCGAACCCTTTCAGATGCACCTCTCCAAGCGATGAGAACTCGAATATCCGGTGCAGCGAAGCTTCCGTTCCCTCTTCAGGCAACACGATGCTGTTAGGCGTCGCATGTTCCTGAATGCGCGAGGCCAGGTTCAGGATTGGCCCTGTCATGGCACCTTCTTCATAAGTGTTCTCGCCGATCGTGTCGCCAACCACGACTTCGCCACTGGCCACGCCGATGCGAACGTACAAGGGGCTGCCATCCGGTGCCCTCTGTTGGCTCACGCGCTCCACCGCATCGAGCCCAGCCTTAATCGCACGCACCGCATGGTCTTCATAAGCTCGTGGCCAGCCGAAAAAGACAAGCAGCCCGTCGCCCAGATATTTCGCGACATACCCGCCATATCGGCTTACCGCCCCGGCCACACCGTCCTGATATCGCTGAAGCAAGGCGCGCATGTCCTCGGGATCGAAGCGGTTCGTCAGTTCGGTCGACCCCACCAGATCTGCAAACAGAACGGTGAGATGGCGGCGCTCGGCGGCAGCTACGGTGGACGATTTTGCGTCGGGTGCATCGCCGTTGTCGGGCGCAGTAGCAGGCGTCGAAAGCCCGTGTTCTTCCGCTTTCGGGTCTATGGCGGCCGTCCCGGGATCGGCCGCAGCCTCTGCACGGTCGTGCGACATGTCCTGGATTGCAGCAAGGATCAGTTTTCGGTGCCCGAGGCTGACACCGAGTTCTTTGAGGTCTTGGTCGCACAGAAGCGGCAAGACCCTGCCGTCAACATCGTTCTCGCGGAACGTATCAACATACCGGCCCAGATCCAGTCCGCTCAACCATGTGTCGATTTCAACGTCCATGCGAAATACCATGCTGATTTCGGGAATGCCGATCAAGGTGGTTACCTTCGATTGCGACCCCTCTCTCTTCGCCGATGTCTTGAACCTCGCTTTGCATCGGCTGCAGCATGCAGGAAGCCCGAAGTTTCCTTCTCCGGACTTCCATCATTGAAAAACGCTCCCTATTCCGCCGCTTTTGCGCTGTCTGCCGGGCGAATGTTGTGATTGCAGCGGAAGAAGTTGTCCGGATCGTATTTGGCCTTTATTTCGGACAACCGCCGCATGTTCGTCCCGTAGACATTGTCGACACGGTCGACTTCATCTTCCGGCATGAAGTTCACGTAAGCACTCCCCGTTGAGAACGGTTTCATGTCGTCGAACAACTTGCGCGCCCAACCGATGCAGGTGTCGTCCATTTCTGCGGTGCTCCATCGCGTGTGCACGTTCATTATGAAGTGCGCCGAACGTTCTGGATAAGCCGTATCGCCGACTGGAACACGGGCCATGGCGCCGCCGACATGCGCGATGAAGACTTCAGACTGAGGGTCAGGCAGGTTGCCGATTGCGGCGACAAGAGTATCGATCGCCTTTTTAGGCAGCCCCGCGAAGTCATGGCTTTTCCAGTAGTTCCGCTCGCCTGGGGTCAGGAGGGGGTCGAAAGCCGCCTGCCAGCCGACGAATGGATGCGGGCCGATAACGTCGACAATGGGGTCGCCCAGCGCGCGCAGGTCGGCCATGGCCTTCTCTCCCTTGGCCATATCACCGGCATAGCAAGCTGCAAAAATCAGAACCTCTTTGCCATGCCATTCTTCCGGCAGGAAAGGCAGAGGCGGCGCCTTTCGCATAACTGTCCAGACTGTCAGTGCATCATCCGCGGCCTGGGTGATCGACGTCAGTTTCTCCAGAAGACCAGGTGCGTCCGCGATCGGATGAACAATTAGCCCCGACATCACCTCTGGCCCAAGAGCGTGCAGCTGGAAATGAAAGGCCGTCACAACGCCGAAATTGCCACCACCGCCCTTTAGCGCCCAGAACAGATCAGCGTGCTGGTCGTTGCTGCACGTCACGATCCCGCCATCCGCGGTCACGACTTCCGCCGACATAAGATTGTCGATCGTCATGCCAAACCTGCGCGTCGTCCAACCGAACCCGCCTCCCAGGGTCAGCCCAGCGATGCCGGTCGTGGAGTTGATGCCCAGTGGAACGATCAGACCATGTGCCTGCGTTTCACGGTCGACATCACCCAGAAGCGCGCCTGGTTCGACCCTTGCGGTCCTGGCATCCGGGTCCACGCTGACGGATGTCATGCCCGAGAGATCCAGCAAAACAGCGCCATCCACGACCGCATGCCCGGCGATCTGGTGTCCACCGGACCGTATCGACATCATCAGGTTGTGCTTGCGCGCGAACCTGACCGCCTGTTGCACATCGCTGGCTCCCTTGGCGTGTATGACCAGCGCTGGCTTGCGATCAACCATCGCATTCCAGATGACCCGGGCTTTTTCATAGCCGGACGTTCCGGGTTGAAAAACATTGCCACGCAGCGACGCATCCAAGTTGGCAATCAGCTCGTCTTCAACTGATACGGAACCACTATCCAGAGCGTTGATCTTGGTCATCCTTTTTTCCTCCACCTACAAGGCGACAGAACCGCGCCTCTAACCGACCTTAACACTTTGCATCATTTTTCACTGTGAACTTGCTTACAGTTAGAGCTTCGCTGTCCAGGTATCGTAACTCTTGGGGTCAACACTTTTCGGAATCTTGTCCGAGAAACCCGGCTTGAGAAGGCGCGGGGTGCTGCCGGTCACATCCGCACGCATCTCAATCCAGGTCGAGCCCATCGCCGGGTTGCAGCACCTGTCGCACCTGTCCTGCATCAACTGACTGATCACTGACACAGGCGAGGAGCTCGTCAGAGCAGCAGCACTGCCCGCCTGAAGCCAAGTCAATCTGATAGACCCGCCCGAATTCATCAAGGCGATCCTGGACGGGAGGCAAGACCTGGAGGCGTTGCAGCCCACTGCGGTTTTGGCCGCGCCGCTGGCGCTGGTGCCGGGCGCGAAGAAAAGCTGCTTACTGGCATTTCCACTCGTCACCTGTGGTTCCACGGCCTTACCTTCGGCATCGCCTCCGTCACCTCGACCGTGCGCAACATACCCCCTTCGATTAGCCCGTCCCGGACCCAGCCCAGCGCCTGCCACCAATCCTCGTAGGCCCGACGCGCGGCCTCGATCTGGTGGGGGTGCGGGACGTAGGTGACCGGGCAGGCCAGCACATCCACCGTCCGCCATTTGCCGCGGGACAGAACGCGCTCGGTCCCGACTACCACCGTTGTCGCCCGCTCCCCATGCTGATTGCGCTTCACCTCCACCGGGACGCAACGCGGGACAGCACCAGGCATCCAGTCGGGCGACAGTCCGGCCCGTGCCAGTTCTGCCACGCGGATGGCCATGCGCTTGCCGCCGAGACTGTCCGGGAGCCCGGCCACAGTTGCCGCGATCACCTCCGCATCCTCGTGTGTGTAGGTTCCGATCTTGTGCTGACCGCCGTCGATCTTGCAGCCCAGCGCGGCGCGTTGCAGCAGGACATATTCGAGGCCGAAACCAAAGCCCTCTTCGTCCGGATCCTGTGGTACCGGCAGCTCGAGCTGTGCCTTCTCGACCCGGAAGGCCCATTCCAGCGCGGCCTGCACGCCCAGCGCCCGTTTGACCCTCGTGCCGCCCGTGCGGTTGATCCGTCCCTGAACGCTCATGGGTTTTGTCCCTCGATATTGGTCATTCACAGAACCCCGCGTTCCCGCATCCGGTCCGAGGTCACCAGTCCCCGAGCCAGTATCGCGTTGCGCATGGTGTTGCTGATGGCGCAGGCCGGCAGGTGGCTGTCCGAGTTCACCCAGGCCGCATAGAAGGCCGGCACATCGGCGCTGGGCGTTGCCGCTGGTGTCGACGTTCGAGATATGAGCTTCCGGCGTTTCCGCCCGGCCTCGTCCGCCTTGCGCTGGGCGGCGCGCTGCATGGCGCGGTCGAGCGCCTTCGGCCCATCGGGTGGTTCGGGATGGTCCTGGCGGGTGGCCTGGGCCGTGGCGATGATCTCTGCCTCGGTGAGGCCGAACGCGTCGCGCCAGCGCTGGACGTGTTGCCGGGGCGGCCAGCCCTGCCACCAGCCGGGCAGGGCGGCAGGGTCGAGGCCCAGCGCCTGGAGCAGGTCCCCAAAAAACTGATCAAAGACCGCCTCGCGCGCTTGCGCGCCCTCCTCCTCCTTTACTGGTTTACTTAGTGGTTCTCTTACAAGGTTAGTGTCCGGAATTCGG